>JBJONS010000640.1:0-6553 GCA_046051725.1 Pseudomonadota bacterium
CCACCTCGCGGCGCCCCAGCGCCCAGACCGGGCACCCCGGCGCCCACCTTGCGGCGTCGCAGGGCCCACACCGGACACCCGGGCGCCCACCTTGCGACGCCCCAGCGCCCACACCCGGCACCCCGGCGCCCGCCTTGCGGCGTCGCAGGGCCCACACCGGGCACCCCGGCGCCCACCCTGCGGCGTCGCAGGGCCCACACCGGGCACCCCGGCGCCCACCTTGGGGCGTCGCAGCGCGCAGACCGGGCCCGCCGGCGCCCACCTTGCGGCGCCGCAGGGCCCAGACCGGGCACCGCGGCGCCTTGGCGCGCGGCGGCCAGCGCCCGGGCCCGATAGCCGCAGCGGACGCGGCGCTGCCCCCACATCGGCGGGCGCCGGCCGCGCCCCCGCGATGGAGAGAGGTGTTGGATGTACGTCAACGGCTTCGTGATCCCCGTGCCCGCCGACAAGAAGGACGCGTACACCAAGGTGGCCGAGGACTGGTGGCCCATCGCCCGCGACCACGGCGCCCTCTCGCAGGTCGAGTGTTGGGAAGAGGACGTGCCCGACGGCAAGCAGACCGACTTTCGGCGGGCGGTCGGGCTGCTGCCGGGCGAGAAGGTCGTCTTCAGCTGGGTGACCTGGCCCGACAAGGCCACTGCAGACCAGGGCCACGACAAGATGATGGCCGACCCGCGGATGGAGGCCTTCACCCTGCCCATGCCCTTTGACGGCGCCCGCATGATCTTCGGCGGCTTCTCGGCGCTGGTGGTGCGCCAGGCCTGATCCGGGCGCGCCGCGGGGCCGCCCCGCGCCCCGGCCGCGGTGGGCCGCCGAGGACGCCGGGGCGCGGGCTCTCGCGGGGGGCTTGCGCGCCGGGGCCGCCGCGCGGCAGGCTCCGGCTCACCCGCGGCGCAAGGGCGCGCGCGGGGCGCGCCCCGGGTGAGCCAGGGCGGCCCCCGCGCCAGCGACCGCCGGGCGAAGGGAGCCCTAGATGCCCGCCTATGCCGACAAGACCCGCACCGCCCTGCTGGCCATGGCCGCCCAGCTCGTGCCGCTGGCCCGCGCGCTGAGCGCCGACCCCAGCGTGCTCGACGCCGCCCGCGAGGCCGAGGCCGCCGCCCTCGACCTCGAGCTGCTCATCGCCGACCGCCACTCGGTCAGCCGCGCCTTCGCCGGCCACGCCTCGGGCGTCTCGGCCGCCGAGGACAGCCTCGACCGCCGCGTGGGCGCGCTGTCGCGCCTGGTCAGCGCCCTGGCCGACTTCGGCGTGGCCGAGGCCGAGGGCCTCGCCCTCGACCTCTTCCCCGACGGCCTCGAGGCGGTGATCCGCCCCACCGGCCGGGCCCAGGTGCCCCTCTACGTCCAGCTCGCCGAGCGCCTCGGCGTCGCCGCCACCCGCCCGGTGGCCGCCCGCCTCGAGCCCGAGCTCAGCGCCCTGCGCGAAGACCTGCTGAGCTTCTGCAGCACCACCCAGGCCCGCGAGTCGAGCCGGGCCAGCGTGGCCAGCGTGCTGGTCCAGGCCGCCGCCGCCACCGAGACCCTGCGCCGCGCGCTGACCCGCCTCGACCGCGAGGTCGAGCGCGCCGCCGACGGCGTGCGCGGCGAGCTCTACCAGCGCTGGGCCGCCTCGGTGCGCGGCGTGCGCTGACCGCCCGCCGACCGCCCGCACGACCCCATCCCCCAAGTCGACCCCCGACCACACCCCCGATCCCCCACCCGCAGAAGGCCAGGCCGTCGCGGCGACCCCATCATCGCCCACCAAAGCCCCAAAACGCGCCGAGCCCGGGGGGTTTCCCAAGGGGGGCCGTAGCGCGCGGGCGCGCGGCGCTGCCAGGCGCCGCGCGAAGCCCGTGCGCGGGCCCCCCTTGGCGCGGGTCGCCAGGGGCCGCGCAGGCCCCTGGCCCCGGGGGCCCGGGGGCGGGGACCGCCCCCGGCACAAAGGACGAGACAGCCCCGGACCGCGCACACCGATTCATCAGCCCAAGAAGACCCAAGGTCAAGACCAGCCCAAAGACCAGCCCAAAGACCCGACAAAGGCAAACCAACCGTCGAGAATAGACCAACCGCAGCCAGCGGTGACCACCAACAGCCTGCGGCCTACGGCCGACGACCGACGACCGACGACCGACGACCGGCGACCGGCGACCGGCGACCGACGACCGGCGAACGCGCCAAAACCCGAAAGGGAAGCTTGGCCCGCGCAGCGCCAGGTGCCCCCAGGGGCGCGCAGCGGTCGCCCACCGGGCGACGGAGGCGGCCCGGGCGCGACCGTGGCGCGCCCGGGGTCAGCCGCCGACCCCCTGGGGGGACCGCCCGGGCGCCCAAATCCACCGCACCATTCAGGTCAGGTCGAACCGACCGCTGCCCCACGCTCGGCTCAGAAGCCGAGGCCCGCGGTCAGGGTCGCAAAAGGCACCGTGCTGGTCGGGGTGCCGACCACCGCCGGCGCGCCGGGGATATGGGCCACGCCCGCGTTGAGGTCGACCACCGCGTGCGCCTTGTCGCTGAACCACCAGCGGCCCTTGGCCGAGAGGCTGGCCTCGGTGCCCGCCGCCTCGACCGGCTGCAGCTCTTGGGCCGCGCCGAACTTGAGGCCCAGGGCGTCGGCGCTGCGGGTGACCTCGGCGATGCCCACGCCCACCTGCAGCGCGCCCTCGAGGCGCTCGCCGCCGCGCTGCAGGGCCGTGACCTTGGCCCGCACGTGGAAGAAGTCTGCCATCGCGTCATTGTGCAGCGTGCCCGCGCCGTTGCCGCAGGACTCGACCGCGACCCGGGCCAGCGGGCTCAGCTCGCCGCAGATGGTCGCCCGCTGCATCGGCAGCCCGGGGCCCGCGGGCGAGCTGCCGCCGCCCCGCAGCTCGAGCACCGCGTGGCCGGCGACGGGGCGGGCGATCGTGGCCTTGCTCTGGCCGGCCGAGGGCGCGGCCGCCGCCATCGAGGGGAGCAGGGCGAGGAGCAGGCAGGGGGCGGTGGGGCGCATCGGACCTCCGGAGCCGGAGTCTATCGGCCCGCGGGCGGGGCGCTCGACGCGGGCCCCCTGCGCAGGGCCAGCTCTTCTTCTTCTCGCCGCTCGCGCTCGTGCAAGATCAGCGCGTTGAGGTGGTGCCGGGCGTCGGTGACCTGGGCGAGGAAGGTGGCCAGCGTCTCGGCCCCCTCGAGCTGGCCCTCGGCGTGCAGGCGCAGGGCCTCGGCCTTCAGCGCGCCGAGCCGCTGCCGCAGGGCCAGCAGCGCGTCGAGGTCGAGGTGGCCCGCGGCCCGCTCGACGGTCGCCACCTCGTCTTCGAGGGCGGCCACCGCGCCGATGAAGCGCTCGCTGCGGGCCAGCCGCCGCCGCTTGAGCCAGCGCCAGCCGAAGAAGGCGGCGAGGCCGACGCTGCCGAGCAGCGAGCGCAGGCTCTCGATCCACTCGAGGTCGCCGCCGGTCCAGGCGGGGTCGTTGCGGCGCAAAAAGGGCGCCACCGCGGCGTGCTGGGGACGCTCGGCCAAGAGCCGCCACTCGGCCTCGGGCACCAGCGGCAGGCCGGCCCGCTGGGCGAAGCGATCGTCGGTCAGCGCCCCGAGCAGGGACCGCGCCGCGCCGGGGTCCAGGTCGCAGCGGGCCACCAGCAGCAGCCGCGCCCCCACCGTCGGCAGGTCGAGCGCCGGCTCGGGTGCCGGGCCCAGGCGGTAGGCCCCGGCCGGGATCACCGCCGGGCGCAGGTCGGGCGCCCGCAGGTGCACCGCCTCGCCCCAGGGCACCGCCAGCAGGTGGTAGCCCTCGGACCCCACGAGGCGGTCGGCCAGCGGGCTCGGCAGCGGCGACACGGTGAAGATGACGTCGGGAAGGTCATCGCCGCGCAGGCGCTCGAGCTGCTCGTAGGGCAGGTCGAGGGGCTGGATGGCCCCCGCGGCGATGCCGGCGACCGAGAGCAGGCGCTCGGCGGCCAGCCGGGTGCCGCTGCCCGCCGTGCTCATGTTGACCCGCCGCCCGCGCAGCACCTCGAGGCCCTGGTCGAGCGGCAGCCCGCCGCGCACGAGCACGTGCAGCGGCTCGATGAGCACCGGCGCCAGCTGGCAGACCCCGTCGACCGGCCCGAGCCCGCCCTGCACCAGGGCCGCGTCGAGGGTGCCGGCGGCCACCGCGCTGAGCGACTCGCGGGAGCCGTCGGTGGGCAGCACCTCGACCGCCAGCGCGTCGGGGTCGGCCAGCGCGCCCAGCGCCACGGCCAGCGCGTGCCGGTGCCCGCCGGTCGCCCCGCCGCTGAGCCGCAGGGGCGCGGGGCCGCCGCCGAGCCGGGCCGCCGCGAGGCCGAGGACGAGCAGCAGCGCGGCCAAGGCGAGCAGGGTCGGGGGAGAGGGCAGGCGCATGGGGCCTCGGCGGAGGCGGCGGTCTATCCGGCCGAGGCGGGCCGGGCTGGGGGCGCGGGGTGGTCGCGCCCACCTCCGCCTCGCGCGCGCCAGGCCGGACGGAGGGCCGCGCCCGGCGCGGGCCGCGCAGCGGCCGAGGGCGCAGCCCGAGCCCGGAGGAGGGCCGCCGACCGCCGCAGGCGGGCGGGGCGCCCAGACTCCGGTCAGGGCCACCGCGCCCCGTCGCCGGCCGCCGCCGCCGGGCGCGCCGCCCGCTGTGGGGCGCGACGGCGGGGCCACGCACGTCGATCTTCTGCTGCACGTCATTCTCGCGATGACTCTCACGAGCCCCTGGCCATGTGACAGGATCGTGGCCCCGCGGGGCGGCCGAGGACCGCCCTCCACCCCACCCGGAGCACGCCCCATGCGCCCGCTGCCGCCCGACCGGTCGGAGCTCAGCTTCACCGACGGCAAGCCGCCCCTCAGCCCGCTGCAAGCCGCCACCGAGGCGAACCGCTGCCTGTACTGCAGCGACGCCCCCTGCATCAAGGCCTGCCCGACCGGCATCAACATCCCCGAGTTCATCCGCAAGATCGCCACCGGCAACCTTGAGGGCTCGGCCCGCACCATCTTCGACAGCAACATCCTCGGCCAGAGCTGCGCCCGGGTCTGCCCGGTCGAGGTGCTCTGCGTCGGCGACTGCGTCTACAACGCCCTGGGCGTGCCCCCGATCCAGATCGGAAAACTCCAGCGCTTCGCCACCGACGCCGCCCTGGCCCGGGGCCCCCTGCCCTACGCCGCCGGCCCCGACAGCGGCCGCAGCGTCGGCCTCGTCGGCGGCGGCCCGGCCAGCCTCGCCTGCGCCCACCGCCTGCGCCGCTTCGGCCACCGCGTCACGATCTACGAGGCGCGCGACCAGCTCGGCGGCCTGAACGTGACCGGCATCGCCCCCTACAAGCTGCCCAGCGCCGATGGCCTCGCCGAGGCCGAGGCCGTGCTGGCCATCGGCGGCATTGACGTGGTGACGGGCGTCTCGGTGCCCCGCGACCTGTCGTGGGCCACCCTGCTCGACCGCCACGACGCCCTGTTCATCGGTGTGGGCCTCGGGCCCGACAGCCGGCTCGGCCTCGAGGACGAGGGCCTGCGCGGCGTGATGGGCGCGGTCGCCTTCATCGAGCAGATGAAGCTCGGGCAGGTCGATCTGGCCGGCGTGCAGACCGCGGCGGTGGTCGGCGGCGGCAACACGGCCATGGACGCGGTGCGCGAGCTGCGCGGCTTGGGTGTGCCTGACGTCGTCCTCGTCTACCGCGGCGACGAGTCGGGCATGAGCGGCTACCGCCACGAGTGGGAGGGCGCCCGCAAGCTCGGCGTGCGCGCGGCCTTCCGCCGCCAGCCGGTGGCCTTTGCGTCGGACGAGGGCGCGGTCACCGGGCTGCGCCTCGCCCCGCTTGGCCCCGACAAGCGGCCTCTGGGCGTCGATCCCGAGCTGCTGCCCGCCCAGCTCGTGCTGCTGGCCATCGGCCAGGGCACGCTCGGGCACCTCGTCGAGGGGCTGGACGGCGTGCAGACCGCGCGGGGGCGCGTGGTCGCCGACGCCGCCGGTCGCACGGGGAACCCGCGCGTCTTTGTCGGCGGGGACTGCAAGAACGGCGGCAAAGAGGTGGTCAACGCGGTCGCAGAGGGCCGCGACGCCGCCGTCGCCATCGACGAGCTGCTGCGCCGCGCCGGCGCGGAGGTGGCCTGATGCCCGACATTTCCGCAAACACCGCGGGGATCCGCTCCCCGAACCCCTTCTGGCTGGCCAGCGCGCCGCCGACCAACTCGGGCCCCCAGATCATGCGGGCCTTTGACGCCGGCTGGGGTGGCGCGG
This sequence comes from Pseudomonadota bacterium, assembly GCA_046051725.1. Classification (GTDB taxonomy): domain Bacteria; phylum Myxococcota_A; class UBA796; order UBA796; family UBA2385; genus JAEUKK01. The sequence goes on from JBJONS010000640.1 coordinate 6,179, forward strand.
TCTGGAAGACGCTCGGCCAGCCCATCCAGAACGTGTCGAGCCGCTTTGGGGCCATCCCCTGGGGCGGGCGCAACGGCGTGGGCTTCAACAACATCGAGCTCATCACCGATCGGCCGCTCGAGAGCAACTTCCGCGAGATGGCCGAGGTCAAGAAGCGCTACCCCAAGCACGCGGTCATCGCGAGCCTGATGGTCGAGACCCGCGAAGAGTGGAAGGAGATCATCAAGCGCAGCGAGGACGCCGGCGCGGACGGCCTCGAGCTCAACTTCGGCTGCCCCCACGGCATGTGCGAGCGGGGCATGGGCTCGGCGGTCGGCCAAGAGCCGACGGTCAACGCCCGCATCACCTCGTGGGCCAAAGAGTTCGCGACGGTTC
>JBJONS010000641.1:0-7116 GCA_046051725.1 Pseudomonadota bacterium
GGCCGCCCCCGCCGCGCCGGCGGAGCCTGGGCCAGCCACCCCGCGGCCCGCAGCGAAGCCCGACGCGAGACCGGCGCCCAGGCCCGCGCCCAAGGCCGCGACGCCCGCCCCCGCGCCGGCCGCGACCCCGGCGCCGGCGCCGGCGCCCAAGCCGCTCCCCACCGGAGACCCCGAGCTGGAGGGCCTTGAGGGCTATGAGGGCAGCCCAAGGCCGCGGTGATGGGGCCCGCGGCGAGCGCCGCGGCAGGCTGTGGTAGCCTCGCGCGCGGAGGCTCCCCATGCCCGGCTGCTCCGGCCCCCGCCGCTGGCGCGGCCCACCCTCCCCACCTCCGCGGCGCGCGCGCCCGCTGCGCGCCCTCGCGCTGGGTCTCGGCCTGCTCGCCAGCGCCCCGGCTTGGGCGGACCCCTTCGCCGACGGTCGACGGCACTACGAGGCCGGCCTCGAGGCGGCCCAGAGCGGCGATCTGGAGCGGGCCCTCGCCGAGTTCCAGCTCTCGGCCCAGATCAACCCGAGCTGGGGCGCCCACAAGAACGCTGGCGTCATGCTCGAGCGCCTGGGGCGGCTGCCCGAGGCGGTCGCCGCCTTCGAGCAGAGCCTCGCCCTCGCGCCGGCCGACAAGCTCGCGGGCATCCAGGCCCGGATCGACGCGCTGGGCGCCCGCCTCGCCGCGCCGCCGCCGGCGAGCACCGGCCCCGCGGCGGCCGAGGGTCCGGCCTGCGCCGAGGGGGCGGTCGACGGCCGGGCCCTGGCCCGCCTCGAGGCCCTGAGCGCCGAGCTCACCGCGCTGAGCGCCGCGCTGCGCGAGGGCCAGCCCGCGCCGGCGCCGGGTGAAACGGGCGGCGGCGACCCGACCCCCGCCGATCCCCGGCCGGGCGAGCCTGCGGTGGGCGCTGACGGCCTCGAGGAGGCCTACCAGCGCCTCGTCTACACCGCCTCGCGCACCGCGCAGTCACCGCTCGACTCGCCCTCGACCATCGCGGTGCTGACCGCCGAGGACATCCGCTTGTCGGGGGCGACGAACGTGCCCGACCTGCTGCGGCGCGTCGCCGGCGTCGACGTCATGCAGCTGAGCCCCGGGCAGCCCGATCTGGCGGTGCGCGGCTTCAACCGCGAGCTCTCGAACAAGGTGCTCGTGCTGCTCGATGGCCGCAGCATCTACCAAGACATGCTCGCCACGCCATTTTGGGGCACGCTGCCCATCTCGCTGCGCGACATTGAGCGGGTCGAGGTGATCCGCGGCCCGGCCTCAGCGGTCTACGGCGCCAACGCGGTGACCGGCGTGGTGAACATCATCACCCGCACGCCCGGCACCGGCCGCAGCGAGGCCTTCGTCGAGGCGGGGCGGCCCGGCTACCTCAACCTCGGCGCGGCGGTCACCGGGCGCAGCGGGGCGAACGCCTACCGCTTCTCGGCGGGCGGGCAGCAGACGGGGCGCTGGGCCAAGGCGGCGGCCCTGCCCGCCGACACCGCGCTCTCTTCGGCGGTCGACGACCAAGACACCGCGCTGGACGTCGTTCGGGCCTATGGGCGCATCGACCGCCAGCTCGGGGACGAGGCCTTGCTCGGCGTGTCGGGCGGCTACGCCGAGGGCTTCCAAGAGTTCTACGCGATCGGCGCGCTCGGTGACTTCGCGCTGCCCTTCCGCTCGGGGTTCGGTCGGATTGACGCCAGCGTCGGCGATCTGCACGTCTGGACCTTCTACAACGGCTTCTCGGGCGCGGCGAGCCCCTGGCTGCAGCCGATCGGCGGCCGCGACCTGTCGACCGAGGTCAAGACCCAGACCTGGGACCTCGAGGCCGACGCCCGCCGCACGCTCGAGACCGGGCCCGTCGAGCACCAGCTCAGCTTCGGCGCGGGCTACCGCTTCAAGTCGGTGGAGTGGGGCTACCTCGAGGGCGGCGGCGACGCGCCGATCACCGAGCACCACGCCAAGGTCTTCATCAACGACCAGGCCACCGTCGGCCCGGTCTCGGTGGTCGGCTCGCTGCGCCTCGACCGCCACCCGCTGGTGCCCCTGCGCGAGACGCTGTCGCCCCGCGGCGCGGTGATCACGCGGCTGGCTCCCAAGACCAGCGCGCGCCTCGGCGCCGGCACGGCGTTTCGCGCCCCCTCGCAGATGGAGAGCTACCTCGACCTCAACCAGCCGGTCGGCACGGACGGCCTCTACGTCGAGACCCTCGGCGATCGGGGCCTGAGCCCTGAGCGCATCCTCACCGTCGAGGGCGGCCTGCACGACGAGACCCTGCGCTGGATGCAGGCCGACCTCGCCGCCTACTGGAGCCGGGTCACCGACCTCATCTACCTCCAAGACATCGAGCTCTCGCTCTCTCCCTTCGATCCGGCCTCGGCGGGCTTTCAGGCTGGCACGACCCGCTTTGGCAACCTCGACCCGGTCTACCGGGCGCTCGGGCTCGAGGCGGACGTGCACCTCTTCCCCCTCGACGGCCTCGATCTCTACGCCAACGGCACGCTGCAGCGCATGACCGAAGAGGTGGGCGGCCAGACCGAGGTCGACTGGGAGACGCCCGGGTGGAAGGCCAACCTCGGCGCGAGCTGGCGCAGCCCCTACCGGGTCGACCTCAGCGGGCACCTGCACCTGCGCGGCGACCAGATCTGGAAGCTGCGCGACTACGACGCCGTGACCGGCGAGCTGCTCACCGAAGAGGCTGACGTCGACCCGCCGACCATCCTCGTCACCCGGGCGGGGCTGCGGCTGCTGCCTGAGGACGCCCTGGAGCTCGCGGTCTCCGCATGGAACGTGGGCGCGCTGCTCAGCGGCGAGGGCGCCCGTGAGCACCCCAAGGGGCAGCCGGTCGGCGGCTGGCTCATGGGCTCCGCCAGCTACCGCTTCTGAACGCCGCCCCGCGGGCCCGCCCGCGCCGCGAGGAGCTCCCGATGCCGCGCCCCGCCCTCTCCGCTGCGCCCCTGGCCCTGATGGTCGGCTGCGCCTGGACCGCACCGCTCGACCCCGCCGCCGAGCCGACCCAGAACGGCGTGCGCGGGCAGGTCTTGCTGCTCGACGGCGCCCCGGTGTCGAACACCTACGTGCTGCTCTACGCCGCCGGCGACCCGCCGCCGCCGGTGGGGACCGGGCGTCCGGTCGACTTCGCGGCCATCCCCGCCGCGGCCTACACCGGCGCGGACGCTGGGGTGCAGGCGGCCCCCTTCGCGCTCACCGAGCTGCCCGACGGCGAGTACCTGATCACCGCGCTGGTCGACGTGGACGGCGACTTCAACCCGCTGGCCGCCGCGACCAGCGGGGCGAGCTGCGGCGATCACGCCGGCGGGCACGTGGGCTTCGTCGACGACGGCGCCGGGGGGCAGACCCTGGCCACGGTGCCGGTCTCGCTGCAGGGCGGCGCGCTGCTCGACGATGTCATCGTGCCGGTCTCGCTGCGCTACAGCCTCGAGCGGCCCGCCGCGGCGCTGGTCGGCGCGGCCGCCGGCGGGGTCAGCTTGCCCCGGGCCGGGGGCGTGTTCAGCGTCGAGAGCACCGCCGTGCGCACCGATCTGGTCGAGCTCGGGCCGGTTTTTGATCCCGCGGCGCCGGCGCCCTGCGCGGTGGCCTTCCCCCTGGTGGTGGCCTTGGCCGAGGCCGGGGCCCGGTCGCGGGCCGCGGCGGACACCGGAGGGCCGACCGACGCCGACAGCGGCGGGGCGGTGGACAGCGGCGGGGCGGTGGACAGCGGAGGCGCGGACGGCGGCAGCGACGGCGGGGGAGCCGCGCCGACCATCGATCCGCTCGGGGGCTGGCCCCGGGTCTACTTGCAGCTCATCGCGCCCGACGGCGGGCCGCTGGCCGCGGGTGAGGCCTGGCGCAGCCAAGCGGTGGTCGACCCGACCGCGGCCCTGGTCAGCGGGGCGGTCACGCCGGGATCGGCGAGCCCCGGCCTCGTGACCCGCCTCGATCTGGTGTGGCCGGGGGTGGCGCTGCACCAGCGCCCCGACGGCAGCGTCGAGACGGTCACCGACCCGGCCCAGATCCCGGCCGGGCTCTGGTCGGTCACCATCGTCAGCCTGACGGGGCAGACCTGGACCCTGCCCAACGAGACCGCCGGCCTGCAGGCCACCGCCGCCGACTTCACCCCGGCGCTGCAGGCGGTCGGGCTGCGGCTCGAGTAGGGCGGGGGAGGGGACGGCCGGGCCGACTTCACCGGATCGCCCCGCGGCGCGGGCGCAGCGCCGGTGGCGGGCGGGCGCCCGGGCGGAGAGGCTCGGGCGCGTGACCCCCGCGGTCGCGCTGGAGCCCCCTGTGACCGCCGCCCCGCCCTCTGCGCCCCCCTCTGCCCCGCCCTCCGGTCCGCCGCCGGACGCGCGCGCCGCGCCTGCGCCGGTGATCCGCCACCCCACCGACCGCGAGAGCCTCGAGCGGGCCTGCGCGGTCGAGCTCACCCGCGCGTCCGGTCCGGGCGGCCAGCACGCCAACAAGCGCGAGACCGGCGTCCGGCTGCGGCACCTGCCGAGCGGGGTCGTGGTCATGGCCACCGAGCGCCGCTCGCAGCACCAGAACCTCGAGCTGGCCTATGAGCGGATGGCCGCCAAGCTCGAGCGCCTGCAAGCCGTCCAGCCCCCGCGGCGGCCGACCCGACCGACCCGGGCGTCGATCCGCCGCCGGGTCGAGGGCAAGCGCCTGATGGGCCGAAAGAAGGCGCAGCGGGGCGGCGGCGGCGGCGACGACTGAGCCCCGCTGAGCCCCGCTGAGCCCCGCTGAGCCCCGCGGATGCCCGGTGCTCGACGAAGGACCGCGCCCCACCCCAGGGGAGGGGAGGGGCGCGTGATCGGGGACGCAGGGGCGGTGCTCCCCGAGGGGTGCTGCCTCAGGCCGCGAGGGACAGCGCGGCGACCCGGGCCTTGGGGAAGCGCAGGCGCAGCGTCGTGCCCGCGCCAGGGGCGCTGTCGACCTCGATGGCGCCGTTGAGCGCGTCGACCTCAGCCCGGATGGCCGACATGCCCACGCCGCGGCCCGAGACCTCGGTGATCGCCGCGGCGGTGCTGAGGCCGTCGGCGAACAGCGCGTCCTGCAGGTCGGCGGGGCTGCTGTGGGGCAGGCCTTGGGCAGCGGCCTTGGCCGCGACCCGCTCCCAGTCGACGCCGCGACCGTCGTCGCTGATCGAGAAGCTGATGTGGTCGTGGTCTTCGACGAGGCGCACGGTGAGGCGGGCGGTCGCCGGCTTGCCCTGGGCGAGGCGCTCGGCGGCCGGCTCGACGCCGTGGTCGAGCGCGTTGCGCACGGCGTGGATCGCGGCGCTCCACACCCCGCGCAGGGCCTCGCCGTCGCAGCGCACGCCCTGGTCGTCCACATCGACCACCACGTCCTTGCCGAGGCGCAGCGCGAGGCGCTCGGCCTGGGCGGCGAGGCGGGCGAGGCGCCGGCGCCCAGGCTCGAGGCTCCACTTCGCGACGACCTCGGCGATGACCGCCCGCTCGGCGCCGGTGAGCAGGGCCCGCACCACGGCGCGGTGCTCGGCGGTGCCGACCACGATCTCCTCGGTCTCTTGCGCGCCGATCAGGGCGTCGGTGGCCGACCGCAGGGTCTCCCAGCGCGCCTGCAGCGCGGCGCGGGCCTCGCGGCTGGGCAAGGTCCCCTCGTCGGCGATCTCTTGCTCGAGCGCGTGGCAGGTCTCGGCCACGCTGTCGAGGCCGTAGATGGCCGCGTTGCCCTTGAGCGTGTGCAGGCGGCGGGCGAGCAGCGGGCTCAGCGCGTCGGCGGCGATGATCTGGGCGATCAGCTCCTCGGCCTCTTGGGCGAACTCGACGAAGCCGTGCTTGTCTTGCAGGATGCGCTGCACCAGCGCCATCAGCTCCCGCTGGGTCGACTCGGCCCGCTCCTGGGCGACCCGGGCCGTGACGTCCTCGAACATCACCAGCATCGACCCAATGGGTCCATCGTCCTGTGCATCCAGCGGGACGTAGCGGACCGAGAGGGTTCGATCCTCGACCTCCACACGCTGGGGGAGCTGGGCCAGCGAGAGCGCGCGGGGGAGAAAGCCGTCGGTCAGGCTCTCCCAGCCGAGCTCGAGGTAGGCGGCCTCATCAGGGGCCTTGGTGGCGAGCAGCGTCCACAGCGGCTGCCCCGCGGTCGGCGGGCCCAGCCACTCGGCGGCCCGCGCGGACCACTCGGCGCCGATGCGGCCTTGGCCGTCCACCATCAGAATGGCCTGCGGCACGTTGTCGAGCAGGTGGCGCACCCGCGCGGTGCGCTCGGCGAGGGCGGCGGTGCGGGCCTGGACCTGCTCGTCGAGGCGCACCACGTTGTCGAAGAAGCTGCGCCCGATGAACACGGCGCCGGCGGTCGACAGCACGACGAAGGCCGCGTGCACGAACACGACCCAGAGGGCGGCGTCGTAGTTGAAGACCGAGCTGGGCAGCAGGGCCCACAGGGCGAGGTGGTGCAAGGTCACCGTCAGCGCGGCGGCGAGCACGACCATCGGGTTGCCGAAGACCGCCAAGAGGCTGATCACGGCGAAGAAGTAGAAGTGCTACCCCGTCCCCGGTGGTCGAGTGCGTTCAGCACGCTGTTCTCGTCGGCGAGGGGTGTCCAAGTCTCCCGGAATTTTGCCGCCGCCGGGCACACCGGGCACAACTGTGCCCGGCGCCCGTGCCCGCCATTGGGTGCCTTGTCTGCGCCCGGGCCCGGCCGGTTGGCGCCCGCTGGGCCCGAATGTGCGGAGCCTGCTCGGCCCGCACCTACCGGGCGCGCCAGGCTGCCCACGCGTCAGAGGTGGTCGGCGTCGCTCTGGTCCCGACCGGTTCTGACGTTGGGTGCGGACGACCGGCCGCGTCAGAGCCGTTCGCGCTGCCCGCCTCGGCGAACGCTTCTGACGCGCGGGCCTGACGGCGCTGCGGGGCACCGCTGCTCGGCCGCCGGGTCGACGCCACCACCTGCAGCGCCGCCTGCCGGGCCGCCTGGCACCGCGCGGGCGCCACGCCCCGGGCCGAGCGCTTGGCCGCCCGCTGGGGGCTGCTGCCCCGGGACTTCTGGCGCACGCCGCCGGAGCTGGTCGCGGCCGTCGCCGGCGAGCTCGGGGGGCCGTTTGGCCTCGACGCCGCCAGCGCGGGCGACGACGCCGTGGCCGGCCGCTGGCTGACGCCGGACGAGGACGCCCGGACCGCGC
>JBJONS010000642.1:0-5691 GCA_046051725.1 Pseudomonadota bacterium
GCGGTGCGGATGGGTGAGGTGTCGACGGCTGACATGTCGACGGGTGAGGTGCAGATGCCCGGCCCCCTCACGGGCGGCCGGGCACCAGACCGAGCAGCAGCCGGATCGCTCAGCTCATCCAGGTCCAGTCGGCCTGCAGGGCCCACTTGCTGGTGACCTTGCGCGGGCGGGTCCAGAACAGGTAGCCGTCCCAGCCGGTCATGTTGCCGTGGCCGAACTTGCTGTCGTTCCAGCCGCCGAAACCGAAGGGCTCGCGGGGCACAGGAACACCGACGTTGACCCCGCACATTCCGGCCTCGACCTTCGACATCACGTAGCGGGCCACCGCGCCGCTGGTGGTGTAGACCGAGCTCGCGTTGCCGTAGGGGTTGTTGTTCTCGATGGCGAGGGCCTCATCGAGGGTGTTCACCCGCACGATGCTCAGCACCGGCCCGAAGATCTCTTCGCAGCCCGCCGGCATGTCGGGAGAGACCCGGTCGAGGATGGTCGGGCCCACCCACCAGCCTCCCGGGTCGGCGCTGGCCCCGCGGCCGTCGACCCGCACGAGCGCGCCCATCTTCTCGGCCCCGTCGATGTAGCCGTGGATGCGGGCGTGGGCCGCGGCGCTGATCACCGGCCCGAGCTCGGCGCCCATGCGCACCGCCTGGGCCCGCGCCACCACCGCGTCGATCACCTTGTCACAGTCCCCCACCGCGACCAGCACGCTCGCCGCCATGCAGCGCTGGCCGGCGCAGCCCGAGAAGCTGGCGACGATGTTCTCGGCCGAGAGCGCGACATCAGCGTCAGGCACGACGATGAGGTGGTTCTTCGCCCCACCGAGGCAGAGCGCCCGCTTGCCGGTCGCCGCCGCCCGGGCGTAGACCAGCTTGGCCACCTTGGTGCTGCCGACGAAGCCCACCGCCTTGATGGTCGGGTGGTCACAGAGGGCCTCGACCACCGCCTGGCCGCCGTTGACGATGTTGAAGATGCCGTCGGGCAGCCCTGCCTGCTGCAGCAGCACCGCGAGGCGCTGGGTCGACAGCGGCACCCGCTCGCTCGGCTTGAGGATGAAGGCGTTGCCGCCGACCAGGGCCTGGGGCAGCATCCACAGGGGCACCATCAGCGGGAAATTAAAGGGGGTCACCCCGGCCACGACGCCGAGCGGCTCTTGGGTGGTCTGGCAGTTCACCCCCTTGCTGACGTCGAGCTGCTCGCCGACGGCCATGTTGGCCAAGCCGCAGCCGAACTCGACGCACTCGATGGACTTCTCGACCTCGGCCCGGGCCTCGGCGTAGATCTTGCCGTTCTCGTGGCTGACCATCCAGGTCAGCGCGTCGATCTCGCGGTGCATCAGCTCGCGCAGGCGGTACATCACCTGGGCCCGGTCGCGCACCGGCAGGGCCCGCCAGGCCGGCAGGGCCGCCTGGGCCGCCGCCACCGCCGCGTCGACGTCGGCCCGGTCGCTGAGGTGCACCTCGGCCATCACCGCGCCGTGGCGGGGGTTGTGGACCGGCAGCCGCCCGTGGTCGGCCTGCGGGGCGACAAAAGCCCCGCCGATCCAGTTGACGGCCGCGCTGGTCGTGCACAGCGCGTCGCTGCTCGCGGCGAAGGGCAGGGTGAAGCTCGAGGGCGAGGCGTTCATTTGGGCTCCAAGGTGGGGGCGGTCGCGGGCGAGGCCGGGGGCATCAGCCGCATGAAGAGCAGGTACAGCCCGGCGGCCGACAGGGTGCCGACGAACCAGGCATAGGTGTAGAGGGTGTCGAAGACCGCGGGCACCACGCCATCCCCGAACAGACCCGCCTGGTGCAAGAAGCCGGGCACGTTCGGCAGCACGCCGAGGCCAAAGGCCAGCAGCGCGGCGGGGTTGAAGCCCCGGGTGTATTGGTAGGCGCCATCGCGGCGGTAGAGGCTCAGGCGGTCGAGGTGGGTGCGGCGCAGGATGAAGTAGTCGGCCAGCATCACGCCGCCGATCGGCCCGAGCAAGGCCGAGTAGCCGACCAGCCAGGTGAAGATGTAGCCGCCAGTGGTCTCGATCAGCTTCCAGGGCAAGATCACGAGGCCGAGGCCCGCGGTGACCAGCCCGCCGATGCGGAAATTGACCCGCTGCGGCGCGGCGTTGATCAGCGCGTTGGCCGGAGAGACCACGTTCGCCGCGATGTTGGTCGACAAGGTGGCGACGGCCAGGGCCAGCAGAGAGACCCCCACGGTCAGTCCGCCGCCGATCTTGCCGGCCAGCACGGTCGGGTCCCAGATCGGGGCGCCGGGCGCGCCGGTGGCCGGGTCGGCGAAGATGACGGTGGTGGCGCTGGTCACCGCGACCGAGATGAAGGCGAACAGGGTCATCGTGGTCGGCAGGCCGATGGCCTGGCCGAGCACCTGGTCGCGCTGGGTCTTGGCGTAGCGCGTAAAGTCGGGGATGTTGAGCGACAGCGTGGCCCAGAAGCCGACCATGCCGGTCAACGACGGCGCGAAGACCGCCCAGAACTGCCCCTCTTTGGCCCCGCCGGGCCCAAACTGGCCCTGGTTGGCCAGCATGGCGTCAAAGCCGTCGGCCCGCACATAGGCCCAGCCGAGCAAGGCGAGGCCGATGGCGATGAGGAAGGGGGCGGCGAGGTCTTCGAGCTTGCGGATCGACTCGACGCCCTTCCAGATGATGCCGACCTGGATGCCCCAGAAGAACAGATAGCAGGCCAGCTCGCCGGGGTTGATGCCGAGCAGGGGCAGGTCTGCGCCGACCAGGGCGTCGCCGCTCACCGCGTTGACCAGCTGGTAGATCGAAAATCCGCCGAACCAGGTCTGGATGCCGAACCAGCCGCAGGCCACCAGCGCGCGCAGCAGGCTGGGGATGTGGGCCCCGTTCACCCCAAATGACGCCCGGGCGAGCACCGGGAAGGGCACCCCGTGCGCCGTGCCGGCGTGGCCGTTGAGGATCATCGGCACCAGCACGATGAGGTTGGCCAGCATGATGGTGAGCACCGCCTGCCACCAGCTCATGCCTTGGTCGATGAGACCCCCGGCCAGGGTGTAGGTCGGCACGCAGACCACCATGCCGATCCACAGCGCGGCCATGCTCATCACCGACCAGTGGCGCTCCTCGTCGCGCACGGGCCGGATGTCGTCGTTGATGAGGTCCGGGTCGGCGCCGGGGACGCCGAACGCGGCGCCGGGATCGGTCGAGTTGGCCATCGGGGGGCTCCGCGGCAGAGAGGAGAGAGGTCCGGCGCCGGACGCGCAGACGGCGGGGCTCAGCCCCGCGGCACCGGGCCCGGGCGCGGCTGGCCGTTGCGCAGGCGCTGGGCCGACCAGAAGGGGGCGTCGCAGGGCCGGTCGACGTAGCGGCCGGCGCCCCGCACCGTGCGCAGCTGGCCGCGGTCGTAGACGTGGGCCCCGCGCGAGAAGGTGTGGACCGGGTTGCCGACCACCTCCATGCCCTCGTAGATGTTAAAGTCGATGTTCTGGTGGTGGGTCTTCGCCGAGATGGTGCGCGCGAGCGCGGGGTCCCAGACCACCACGTCGGCGTCGGCGCCCGGCACCAGCGCGCCCTTCTTGGGGTGCACGTTGAAGATGCGCGCGGCGTTGGTCGAGGTCGCCGCCACGAACTGCGAGGGGGTCAGCTTGCCGCTGCGCACGCCGTGGTGCCAGAGCACGGCCATGCGGTCTTCGACGCCGCCGGTGCCGTTGGGGATCTTGCGAAAGTCCTCGCGGCCCGCCCGCTTCTGCGGCGTGCAAAAGCAGCAGTGGTCGGTGGCGGTGGTCTGCAGCATGCCCGCCTGCAGGCCGCGCCACAGGGCGTCCTGGTGCTCTTTGGCCCGGAAGGGCGGCGACATCACGTAGTGCGAGGCGGTGTCCCAGTCGGGGTTGCGGTAGACGCTCTCGTCGATCACGAGGTGCTGGGCCAGCACCTCGCCGAAGACCTGCTGGCCCTCGAGGCGGGCGCGGGTGATGGCGCCCAGCGCGTCCTCACACGAGGTGTGCACGATGTAGACCGGCACGCCGAGCACCTCGGCGATGCGAATGGCGCGGTTGGCCGCCTCGCCCTCGACCTCGGGCGGGCGCGAGAGCGGGTGGCCCTCGGGCCCGCGGAAGCCGGCGTCATAGACCTTCTGCTGCAGCACATAGACCAGCTCGCCGTTCTCGGCGTGCAGGGTCGGCAGGGCGCCCAGCTCTTGGCAGCGCAAGAAGCTGTTCACCAGCGTCTCGTCGTCGCACATGATCGCGTTCTTGTAGGCCATAAAGTGCTTGAAGCTGTTCACCCCGCGCTCGCGGGCCAGGGTGCCCATGTCTTCGCGCACGCTCTGGTCCCACCAGGTGATGGCGACGTGGAAGCTGTAGTCGCAGGCCGCCTTCTCAGCCCAGCCCCGCCAGGTCTCATAGGCCTCGAGGATGCGCTGCCCCGGGTTGGGGATCACAAAATCGATGCACATGGTCGTGCCGCCGGCCGCGGCCGCCGAGGTGCCGGTGAAGAAGTCCTCGGACGCCACGGTGCCCATAAAGGGCAGCTCCATGTGCGTGTGGGGGTCGATGCCGCCGGGCATGACGTAGGCGCCGCCCGCGTCGATGATCTGGGCGCCGGCCGGGGCGTCGAGCGCCGGCCCGACCGCCGCGATGGTCTCGCCGACCATGAGCAGGTCAGCCCGCTGCTCGCCGTCGGCGGTCACGAGCGTGCCGCCGCGAATGAGGGTGGAGGGGGTCTGGTGCTGGCTCATGGCGGTGCTCCGCGCGGGGAGAGAGGGGTCTGTCGGCGGGGGCCCCGCCGTGGGTCCATCGGTCGGTCGGCGGGGCGGCCCGCCGACGCAGATCGGCTGGTCGGCCGAGGGCTCAGTGGCTGCCCTTCTTGGGCCGCAGCGCGGCGTCCTCGGTCAGGTGCAGGTTCCAGGTGGCCGGCGCGTAGCCGTTGTCGACCCGCTCCATCGTGATGCAGTCCTCGACCGGGCACACGATCTGGCAGAGGTTGCAGCCCACGCACTCCGACTCGTCGACGATCGGCACCCGCAGGCTGCCGTCGGGGTTGGGGTGGATGCACTGGTGCGCGCCGTCGTGGCAGGCGGTCACGCAGAGCTGGCAGCCGATGCACTTGCTCGCGTCGATCTTGGCGACCGTCTCGTGGTTCAGGTCGAGCTCGCCCCACTCGGTGTAGGCCGGCACCGCGCGCCCGACGAGCCCATCGAGGGTCTCGATCTGGTGCTTGCGCATATACCCCTCGAGGCCCTCGATCATGTCCTCGACGATGCGGAAGCCGCGCAGCATGACCTCGGTGCAGACCTGCACGCTGCTGCTGCCGAGCAGCAAGAACTCGACCGCGTGCTGCCAGTTCGCCACGCCGCCGATGCCGCTGATCGGCAGGGTGAAGCGGGGGTCGCGGGCGAGCGCCGCGGCCATGTGCAGGGCGATCGGCCGCACCGCCACGCCGCAGTAGCCGCCGTTGGTCGAGCGCCCGTTGACCATCGGCCGGGGCACCATCGTGTCGAGGTCGACGCCGATGATGCTCTTGATGGTGTTGATGAGCGACACGCCGTCGGCGCCGCCGGCCTGGGCGGCGAGGCCGTGGGGCAGGATGTCGCTGACGTTGGGGGTCAGCTTGACCAGCACCGGAACCGTCGCGAACTCTTTGGCCCACGAGGTGATGCGGGCGTTGACCGTCGGCTCTTGGCCGACCGCCGAGCCCATGCCCCGCTCGCACATGCCGTGGGGGCAGCCGAAGTTGAGCTCGAG
>JBJONS010000643.1:0-6090 GCA_046051725.1 Pseudomonadota bacterium
CCAGCCCCCGCCCCCGGCCCGCGCTAAGCGCCCGCGCCGCGCCGCCGCGCGCCCTGACCCGTGCCGGAGGCCCCCAAGCGCCCATGACCGCTGAGCCCACCGCCGACCGGCCCTTCCGCCCCCTGCGGGTCGCCCCCGAGCACGCCGGGTGGCGCCTCGACGCCTACCTCTCGGCCCGCTTCGCCAGCTGGTCGCGGGCGGCCGTGCAGCGCGCGATCAAGGCCGGCGAGGTCGAGAGCGACCGCCGGCGCCTCAAGCCGAGCAGCCTGCTCGAGGGCGGCGAGCTGCTGCGCCTCTACATGAAGGGGCTCGCGCCCGACGGACCGGCCCCGCCCCTGCCGCCGATCCTCTACGAAGACGAGCGCCTGCTCGTGCTCAACAAGCCCCCGCGCCTGCTCTGCCACCCGGCCGGCGACAAGTACGCGTATGCGGTCATCGGCCTCGCCCGCGACGCCCGGCCCGACCACCGGGTCGACCTCTGCCACCGCCTCGACCGCGACACCTCGGGCATCCTCGTGCTCAGCAAGGACCTCGCGGCGAACGCCGCGGTCAAGCACGCGCTCAAGCACCGCGACGAGGCCCTGGCCAAGACCTACCAGGCCCTGTGCTGGGGCGAGCCCGCCGAGGACCGGGCCGAGCTGCGCGGGCCGATCGGCGAGGCCACCGGCTCGCAGATCCGCCTGCGGCGCGGCGTGCACCCCGAAGGCCAGCCCGCCTGGACCTCGGTCGAGGTGCTGGCCCGGCGCGGCGCGCTCAGCCTCGTCGCCTGCCGCCTGCACACCGGGCGCACACACCAGATCCGCGTGCACCTCGAGGCCTGGGGCCACGCCATCGTCGGCGACCGCATCTATGGCCAGCCCGACGAGGTCTTCCTCGAGTGGAACGAGCGGGGCGCCACCCCGATGGTCCGCGCGGCGGCCCGCTTCCCCCGCCAGTGCCTGCACGCCTGGCGCATGCGCCTGCCGCACCCCGACGGCCCGATGCTCGAGCTCGAGGCGCCCCTGCCCGACGACATGCAGGGCGTGCTCGCGGGCGCCCCGGTGGTCTGGCCCGAGGGGGTCGAGGACGCCGCCCCCGACGCGCCCGAGGAGGAGGACGAAGGCGCCTGATCGCGCTGCGGACCGCCGCTTGGGGGCCGCGCGGGCCCGCCGCCGCGCTACACTGGACCCAGGCCGGCCCCCGCGCCGCGCCAAGGAGCCCCCGATGCGCGCCCCCAGCCCTCGCCCCCGCGCCGCCGCCCTCCTGCTCTGCGCCGCCCTCGCGCCCGCGAGCGCCGCCGCCGACGCGCCTGCGGGCTCCGCGCCCCCCGCAGCGCCCGCGGCGGCTCCGGCCGCGCCCGCCGGTCCGGTGCTCGCCCTGCCCGCGCCCAGCGGCGCCGGCCCGGCCCCCGCGGTCGCCGGCGCCCCCGCCCTGACGATGGACCGCCTGCAGACCCTGCGCCGCTACAAGGCCGAGCGCCTCAGCGTGCACGAAGAGACCGAGCTGCGCGGCGGCGGCACCGCCCTGGCCATGGGCTACCCCTACGGCCGCATGGGCCCCTCGACCGCGCTGATGATGACCGACCCGGTCTACACGGTCCGCACCTGGGGCGTCTACCAGGGCCCCGACCGCATCAGCACGCCGAGCTTCCTCGACAAGGTCGGCAAGGCGAGCGAGGCCACCGCCCTGCGCGAGGACGTCGCCCGCCACCAGCGCCGGTCGAAGGGCTGCTTTGGCGTCGCCGGCATCGGCGCGGGCGTGCTGGTGGCCGGCCTCATCGGCATGCGGGCGGCGACCACGCCCGAAGAGTACCTCGCCTGGAACTTGGCCACGCTCGGCGGCACCGCCGCGGGCATGACCGGCCTCGTGGTCGGCTCTTTCCCCGCCGCCAAGGCGAACCGCCTCGAGCGCTCGCCCGCCGCGGTGATGACGCCGGCCGAGGCCCGCGCCCTGGCCGAGCGCCACAACGACGCCCTGCAGCGCGAGCTCGGGGTCACGCCCCAAGAGGCCTGGCTGCTCGAGCTCGGCCAAGACCGCTGAGCCTGCGGCAGGCCGGCGCCCCCTCGACGGCGCGGCCCGCCCTGCGGTAGGCTGGCCACCTGGCCAGTCGGCTCGAGGAGGCGCCATGCCCAACCGCTCCCGCCCCGCGCCCGGGGTCCCCGCCGACCCCCGCGCGGTCCAGCGCATCCTCGGCGCCGCCCGGCGCATCTTCGGCCGCGCCGGCTTTGACGGCGCGAGCATGGGCGAGGTCGCCGCCGAAGCCGGGGTCAGCAAGGGCCTGCTGCACTACCACTTCGAGAACAAAGACCACCTGCTGCTCGAGACGCAGCGGGCCTTCTTCCGCCAGCTGCACCAGCGCTTCGTCGAGCGGGCCCGCAAGGGCGACGGCGGCCTGCCCAGCGCGCTCGACGCGCTCGACGCGATGTGGGGGGCCGCCCGTGAGCTGCACCAGGGCGCGCCCTTCATCGTCGAGACGCTGGCCCTGTCGACCCACGACAGCGGGATGGGCCGACAGGTCGCGAGCTTCTACACCGAGTGCACCGGCCTGCTGACCGACGCGATCCGCGCCGTCTTCGCCGAGGACCTCGACCGCCTGACCGTGCCGCCCGAGCGCATGGCGGTGCTCATCCGGGTGCTGCTCGAGGGCATGGTGGTCGAGCTCGCCCGCGCCGCCACCGAGGACGAGCTGGCCCGGGTCGACCTCGCCTACACCGACATGCGCACGCTCTTCGCCCGCTTCGTGCTGGCCGGGCAAGACGGCCCGACGGTCGACCTCGACAAGCTGGGCGCCGCCTGGCTCGACGCCGAGGGCCCCGTGCCCCTGCCCTGGTGAGCATGGCCCCGACCCCGCTCTACCTGCTGTCGGCGCCGATCGGCGACCGCCTCGAGGACCTCGCGGTGGCGGCGGTCAAGCAGCTGCAGCGGGCCCGGCACCTCGTGCTCGAAGAGCGCGGCGGCTACCCCGACCGCCTGCGCGAGCGGGGCATGCTGCACCCCGACGTCCAGGTCGTCTTTTTGGAGGACGCCGGCGCGGTTGCGCAGGCCAAGGCGTGGCTGGCCGCCGGCCTGCCAGTGACCCTGACCGCGTCGAGCGGCCTGCCCTGCTTCGTCGACCCCGGCGGCGCCCTGGTCGACTGGGCGCTCGCGCAGGGCCCCGACCAGATCGCGGTCGAGCCGGTCGGGGTCAGCTCGGCCCTCGACGCGATCTTGTGCGTCTCGGGCGTCAACCTGCACGCCTTCTTCTTCGCCGGACACCTGCCCGAGCACCTGACCTGGCCCGAGGGGATCGGCGCGCTGCACGTCCCGATCGCGCTCTACGTGCGCGGAGAGGCGCTGCCCGCGCTCGCCCCGCGCCTCGCCCGCCTGCCCGGGCGCTGGCGCCTGACGCTGGGCGAAGAGCTGCGCAAGCGCCGCCCCGGCGCCATCGTGCGGCACAGCGCCGAGGACTGGACCGACCACCCGGCCCTGCAGCCCCGCCCAGGCCGGGGGCTGGTGGCCTTGTTGACGCCGCTGGTCGGCGGACCCGGCGCGCTGCCGCCCGACGGCCCACCCGAGGACCCCGGGCAGCCGCGGGGCTGAGGGCGCGGCAGGCGCAGGCCCGGGGGCCCGCGCCGGTCAGGGGCGCTCGAGGGCCGCCCGCAGCGCCGCGAAGGCCACGCCCGCCTCGGCGAGGGCCTCGCCCAGGCCCGCCGCGTTGCCCGCCCGGGCCCGCCCCTCGATCTGCCGGGCCAGCGCGCTGAGCGCCGAGGCCCCCATCTGGGCGGTGCTCGACTTGAGGCTGTGGGCGGCCCGCTGCACCGCCGGGGCGTCGCCGGCGCCGACCGCCGCGCGGAGCTGGGCGAGCTCGCCCTCGGTGTGGCTGAGGAAGGTGCTCACCAGCAGCGCATAGGCGTCGGGGCCCATCACCTCGCGCATCATCGCCACCTGCCGCGGGTCGAGGACCGGCGGGGGCGGCGCGGCCGGGGCGGCGGCGGCGGGCCGGCCGCCGAGCAGGGCCTCGAGGCGCGCCCGCAGGCCGTCGAGCTCGACCGGCTTGAGCTGCAGGTCGTCCATGCCGGCCAGCGCGCAGGCCTCGGGCACGCCCGGCGAGCGGTCGGCGGTCAGCGCGAGGATCGGCCGCCGCGCCCAGCCCCGGGCCCGCTCCAGCGCCCGGATGCGGGCGGCGGCGGTCAGCCCGTCGAGCCGCGGCATGTGCAGGTCCATGATCACGAGGTCCGGCGGGTCCTCGCCGTAGCAGCGCAGCGCGTCTTCTCCGTCGCTGGCGAGCTGCACCACGCAGCGCAGCTCGCCGAGCAGCCCGGCCAGCACGATGCGGTTGACCTCGTTGTCGTCGACCGCCAGCACGCGCACCGCGCGGTCGCCGACCAGGGCCGCGGGCGCGGCGGCCGGGCGGGCGGCCGGAGGGAGCGGCGGAGCAGCGGCGGCCCGGGCCGCGGCGGGGGCGGGCCAGGCGCCCAGGGCCGGCGGCGGTGGCGCCGCAGCGGAGGCCGGCGCGGCCGGGGCCAGCGCAGCGCCGGCCGGAGCCCCCCGCGCCGCCGGCCAGACCCCCGCCGGGCGGGACCGATCCGGATCGGCGGCGGTCAGCGCGGCGGCGGCCGCCCAGAGCCGCACGAGCAGCGGGTCGGCGGGGGCCGGCGGCAGGGGGAGGGGCGGGCCGCCGGCGGCGCGGGCCTCGAGGGCCTCGACCAGGGGCAGCAGCGCGGCGGGCCGGATGGGGGAGGGCGGAGCGGACATGGCCCGACCATAGCTGCGGCCGCCGGGCCCCACACGCAGCCGGAGGGGCCCGCTCCGGGCCTGCACGGAGGCGCGCCGCCCGGCCCGCCCGCGCCGGGCCCGGAGTGTCCCGTCTCGGCAGAACGACGGCCAGACCGGCGTCCGCGGGCTGATCCGCGGTGCTCCGCACCGGAGTTGCCCCAGTGCGCTACACTCGCCGCTCCGCCACCTGCCGCTGTCGCCCGAGGCACGAGTGCACATCCTGGTCGTCGAGGACGCGCCCCACGTCCGCCAGTTCCTCGTCGCCGGCCTGCGCGCCGAGGGGCACGAGCTCGCCGCCGCCGGGGACCTCACCGAGGCCCGCGCCGCGCTCGACCGGGGCGGCGTCGAGTTCTTGATCATCGACCGCATGTTGCCCGACGGCGACGGCCTCGACCTGGTGCGGGCCCTGCGCCGCGAGGGCCGCCGCCTGCCGACCATCTGCCTGACCGGCCGCGACCGGGTCGACGAGCGGGTCGAGGGCCTGCGCTCGGGCGTCGATGACTACCTCGTCAAGCCCTTCTCGTTCGAAGAGCTGCTCGCCCGCATCGACGCCGTGCGCCGCCGCAGCGGCGTGGCCGCGACCGTCGAGATCGGCCCGCTCGACATCGATCCGGCGGGTCGCACGGTCAACCTGCGCGGGGCCGCCGTCGAGCTCACCGCCCGCGAGTTCGACCTGCTGCTCGTGCTGGCCCGCCACGAGGGCCAGGTGATGAGCCGCAACCGCCTGCTCGACCAGGTCTGGGGCGTGCAGCACGACCCGCGCACCAACGTGGTCGACGTCTACGTGCGCTACCTGCGCGGCAAGCTCGGCCCGGGGCTCATCCACACCGTGCGGGGCGTCGGCTACGTGCTCGACCCAAGCCGCGCGCCCTCGGAAGAGCCCACCGGGGGCTGAGCCGCGCGCGCCGCCCCCGGCCGCACGCCCGCCCGCGCCAGGCGGGCCGGAGCGCGGCGCGCAGCGCCGGTCGGCCCCGGGCCGACCGAGGCCGACCGGCCGAGCACGGAGCGGCCGCCGCCGCCGGCCCCGCCGGCGGGGCGCCTTGGTCCTGGTACCTGCTTCGCTTGATTCGGCGCGCGCTTTCGACGCGGGGCGTCATCGAGTTGACGAGGCCGTTCTCGCTGTCAACAGGCTGTTTCACCACGGATGCCGGGGGCCTCCGGCCCCCAGGCCCCCGGCCAAGGGGCCCGCGGGGCCCCTTGGATCCCCCGCCAAGGGGGGCCAGCGGGCAGGCTTCGCGCGGCGCCGGGCCGCGCCGCGCGCCAGCCCGCCCCGGCCCCCCGTTGGAACCCCCCCCGGAGGCGGCGCGGCCCGCGGCTGCGATGAGCGATGAGGGGGGTCACCGCGAAGACCTGGAC
>JBJONS010000644.1:0-8364 GCA_046051725.1 Pseudomonadota bacterium
GGCGCGGGTCGGCGTGAAGGGCTCGGCTTGGGTGGGGGCGCGGCGCGGGTCGCCGCGAAGGGCGCGGCTTTGGTGCGGCGCGGGTCGCCGCGAAGGCCTCGGCTTTCGTGGGCCTTCGGCGGTCGGGCGTTGGCGGTCGAACTTAGGCGGTCGGGTTGATGAGCAGGGTCAAGCGCTCGACCAGATCGTCGACAGGTAGGTCGATCTCGATGAGCTTGTCGCGGCTGTGGGCGCCGCTGTGGAGTCGGACCGCTGATCGCGGCAGGCGCAGCAGGTCTTTGGCCAGGGCCTCGATCACGGCGGCGTTGGCCGCGCCCTCGACCGCCGGGGCGGCGACGCGCAGCTTGAGGCCGCGGCTGGGGTCGAGCTCGAGGCCGGGGCGGCGGGCGCCGGGCTGCACCCGCAGGCGCAGCCGGCTGGTCTGGGGGTCGACCGCCGAGATGGCCTCGCGCAGGTTCACTTGGCCCGCTTGAGCGCCGCCTTGGTCACCGCCTCGATGACCCCGTCGGGCAGGGCCCAGCGGGCGAGCAGGCGCATGCGGGCGCTCTTGCCCATCGGGTGGCGCAGGGCCGGCGAGGGGTCGGTGAGCAGGTCGACGCAGCGCTCGGCCACGTCCTCGGGGTCTTCGGCGCTGGCGCTGACCTTAGCGAAAAGAGCGTCAGAGCGGGCGCTCAGGTCGGCATAGGGGCTGTCGGGCCGCTGGGCCTTGCGGCCGAGCGCCCGGTTGCGCCCGAGGATGTCGGTCTTGTAGGGCCCGGGCTCGATGATCACGACCCGCACGCCAAAGGGCGCGAGCTCGACCCGCAGGGCCTCGGTCATGCCCTCGAGCGCGTGCTTGCTGGCCGCGTAGGCGCCGAGGCCCGGCAGCGCCATGCGGCCGCTGACGCTGCTGATGTTCTGGATGATCCCGCTCTTCTGCGCCCGCATGTGGGGCAGGACCGCGTTGGTCAGCGCCCAGAGGCCAAAGACGTTGACCTCGAAGACGTGGCGCACCTCGTCCTCCTCGAGGTCTTCGAGGGGGCCGCCGATCGCCACGCCGGCGTTGTTGATCAGCGCGTCGATCCGGCCCTGCTCGGAGATGATGCGGGCGACCGCCGCCTCGCGCTGGGCGGCGTTGACCACGTCGAGCGCGATCGGGTGGACCGGCAGGCCCTTGGCCGCCTCGACCAGCGGACCGGCGGTGCTGAGGTCGCGCAGCCCGGCGTAGACGGTGTGCCCGGCCCGAGCGGCCCGCAGCGCGATGTTTTGGCCAAAGCCCGAGCGGCAGCCGGTCACAAGCACGATCATGGAGGCTCCTTTTTCGTGGGCGCCCCTATCCTGGGGCCGGGGGGCGCAGATGGCAGAGCGTCGGCTGATCGGGAGCGGGCGGCGCATCCGGGCCCCGGGGGGCGTTGCGGGGGGCGGGAGCCCCCCGCCCACCTCCTCCCCCTCCGTCGAGGTGGCCGAGGACGACCCCCTGCGCCCTGGCTGGGCTGCGCTCGACGCCGCGCTGGGCCGGCTCGACCCCCGGCTGCGCCTGGCCCGACCGGCCGACGGCCCCGGGCTCTCGGCCCTGGTCCGCGAGCTGGCCGCCACCCAGTGGGAGGAGCCCCGCGACCCGGCCCCCTCGCTGCTGCGCTTCTTGGACCGCCCCCGCTGCGGACTGCCCCTGATCGCCGTCGAGCAGGGTGCTGTCGTCGGGCTCTGCCTGCTGCAGCACATGCCGCTGCCGCTGGATGACGGCGACCAGCTCTGCCTCGACGACCTCTACGTGCGCCGCGCCGCCCGCGGGCGGGGCCTCGGCCGCCTGCTGCTCGCCGGGGTCGACGTGCTGGCCGTCGTTCTCGACGTCCGCTACCTCTACCTGCACGTGCAGCCCGAGAAGCAGCGCGCCCGCCGGCTCTACGCAGCGGCGGGCCTCGAGGCCGTCGACACCCTGCTGATGGACAAGCTCTACGCGCCGCCGGCGTCGAGCGCCCGCAGGTAGCGCTCGATCGCCGCCTCGGCCTCGGGTGGGCCGAGCGTGAAGCGCAGGGCCCACAGCGGCCCGCCGGGGCCGGTCAAGCGCAGCGCCGCCGGCCGGGCGCCGGCCCGCGCCGCGGCCACCTCGAGCTCGGCCTCGCTGACATCAGCGTCCAGTTCGATCATCACGAAGGGGGCGTCGGTCTCCCAGGCCCGCCAGCGCCGGCCGGCGCGCGCGCCGATGCGCCGGGCCGCGTCCACCGCCGCCTGCCGGTCGGCGCCGTAGCGCCCGCGGTGCCGCAGGGCCGCGCGGCAGGTGCGCAGGGCGGCCGGCGAGAGGCCGAGGCTGAGGGTCAGCGCCGGCGGCAGCGCGCCGACCACAAAACCGACCCGCAGCCCGGGCAGGCCAAAGAGCGTGCTCATGCTGCCGATCAGGCGCGGGCAGCGCGCGTCGGCCGCGCCGCAGAGCCGCAGCAGGGGGCTCTGCAGCGGCTGGTAGACCCCGTCGATGAGCAGGCGCGCCCCGCAGCGGGCGGCCAGCGGCTCGAGGACGGCGTCAGGCAGGGCGTGTCCGGTGGGGTTGTTCGGGCTGCCGACCAGCAGCAGCCCGTCGGGGTGGGCGTCGAGGGCCGGCGCCCAGTCGGCCAGCGCGACCGCGACCCGGCGGCCGCCGCCCGCGCTGTGCTCGATCCGCACCGGCAGCTCGACCACGTCCAGCCCGAGCCCGCGCGCCATCTCGGCGTAGGCCGGCCAGCTGAGCGCGGGCAGCAGCAGCGGGCGGCCCGCGGCGCGCTCGAGCAGCAGCAGCTTGAGCAGGGCGTCCTCGCCGCCGTGGGTGAGGGTCAGCGCGCCGGGCGCCACCTCGAGCGCCGCCGCCAGCTCTTCGCGCAGCGCGAGGGCGTCGCTCTGGTCGTAGTCGCTGAGATCGGCCTCGCTGGCGCTGCGCAGCGCGTCGACCACGGGCGCTGGGTGCACGAAGTGCCAGCCCATGCGGTCGAGGCGCAGGGGCTCGACCGCGTCGCGCGGCGCCCGCAGCACCTGGCGGGCGGTGAACTCGAGCAGGCCGGCCTCGCCCAGCTCGACCCCGTGGCCGCTGCCCCGCAGGCCGCCGAAGGGCAGCCGGGGATCGCTGGTCGCCGGGCCGTTGAGCGCCACCGTGCCGGCCCGCAGCTGGGCGGCCAGCGCGAGGGCCTCGGCCCCGCGGGTCGAGAAAAGAGCGGCGCCAAGGCCATAGTCGGTGTCGTCGGCCAGCCGCAGCGCCTCGGCCTCGTCGGCGGCCACCTGCAGGCTGAGCACGGGGCCGAACAGCTCGTCGCGGGCGGCGGGCGCGCCCGGCGGCACCGCGTCGAGCACGGTCAGGGCGTAGAAGGCGCCCGGCCCGGGCAGGGGGTGGCCGCCGCGCAGGCGCCGGGCCCCCGCTGCCACGCTGGCCTCGACCTGGGCGTGCAGCCGGTCGCGGGCCGCCGGGCTGATGAGCGGGCCGAGCCCCACCCGCGGATCGCGCGGATCACCGACCACCACGGCGTCGACCCGGCGCAGGATCGCGGCCCGCAGGGCCTCGTGGGCGCCCGCGGTGACGATGACCCGCTTGGCGCTCAGGCAGGCCTGGCCGGCGTTCTTGAGCCGGCTCTGCACGATGACCTCGGCGGCCAGCTCGAGGTCGGCGTCGTCAAGAACGACGTAGGCGTCGTTGCCCCCGAGCTCGAGCACCACCTTTTTGCGCGCCGCCCCGGCCGCCGCCCCGATCGCCGCCCCGGCCACCGGCCCGCCGACCACGACCACGCCCTGGATCGCCGGGTGGGCGATCGCCGCCCGGGTCGCCGCCTCGCTGAGCAGCAGCACCGCCGCCGGACCGTCCAGGCCCGCCGCCCGCAGGGGGCCGCGCAGCGCGGCGCTGGACAGGGCGGCGGCCGGCGCCGGCTTGATGAGCGCCCCGTTGCCCACCGCGAGGTTGGGGGCGAGGCAGCGCAGCGCCTGCCAGATCGGGTAGTTCGCCGGCATCACGCCCAGCACCACGCCGCGGGGCACCGGGCGCACCCAGGCGTCGACGCCCTCGAGGCGCTGGTAGACGGTGCGCAGGGCCCCCGGCGCGATCTCGACGATCGCCTCGCACAGCGCGGCGGCCTTCTGCACCTCGGCCCGGCCCTCGGCGAGGCGCTTGCCCAGCTCGGCGGCCATCTGGTCGGCGAGGCGCGGGGCCTCGGCCAACAAGGCCGCGCCCAGCGCCCGCACCGCGTCTACGCGCGCGGGCAGGGGCACCGCGGCCCAGCGGGCGGCGGCGGCTTCGAGGGCGTCGAGGGCGGGCCGCGCCGCCGCGGGGTCGAGGGCCTCGGGCGCGGCGAGCAGGGCGCCGCTGGTCGGGTCCACAGAGCGGTAGGCGCTGCTGGCGGTCATCTTCGCGCGGTCCCCTCGGCACCCCTGGGGGGACAGGGGCGAGGGAGCCGGCTAACGGCCCGCGCCGCTGTAAGGCAGGGCCCCCGGCCGGCGTTGCCGGCGCGCCGCGGCCCAGCCCTCGCCCACGGCCGCATCGGGGAGAACATGACGGTCTGGTTGACGCTATTTTCGCGGTTCGTGCGCGCGGGCCTGCGCCCGCTCGCCGCCCTCGCCCTGCTCGTGGTGCTCGGGCCCGGCTGCATGAAGCGGGCCGACGGGGTGAGCGAGAGCTACGGCTACGGCGGCTATGGCCCCGGTGCGGGCGCGCCGGCCGCCGACTACGCCGAGGCTGAGGCGGTCTCGAGCCGGGCGATGACCCGCGCCGCACCGGCGCCCAAGCGGGCCGCGCCGCGGGCGCCCGGCGCGATGCCGGCGCCGCCTCCGCCGCCGATGGCCGAGCAGATGGGCGTCCAGGCCGCGCCTCCCGAAGAGCAGGCCCCCGCGCCCGACGCCGGCCGGATGATCCACTACACCGGCTTCGCCCGCCTGCGGGTCGACAAGGTCGACGCGGCCACCGACGCGCTGGCCGCGCTGGCCGCGCGCATGGGCGGCTTCGTCGAGCGCTCTGGCGGCGGCAACATGACCCTGCGCGTGCCGGTCGCCCGCTTCGACGAGGCGATGACCGCCGTGCTCGGCAGCGGCGAGGTGGTCGAGAAGAGCATCTCGGCCCAGGACGTGACCGACGCCTTCGTCTCGGTCGAGCTGCGCTTGGCCACCCTGCGCAACACCCAGGCGCGCCTGCAGGCCCTGCTCGCCAAGTCGCAAGACGAGGAAGAGAAGCTGATGCTGGTCCGCGAGATCCAGCGGGTGTCCGAAGAGATCGACCGCTTCGCCTCGCAGTCCCGCACGCTGGCCGACCTCGCCGAGCTGTCGCGGATCAACGTCAGCCTGCTGCCCCGCGAGGCCCTCGCCTGGCAGGACGCCAGCGACGAGAGCGCCGCCTTCCTCTGGCTGCGGCAGCTCAGCCCCTTCCAGCAAGACATCGTGCAGCGGGGCAAGCTGCTGCGGGCCGAGGCCCCGGCCGGCATGGTCGCGCTCGACCTGAAGCGCCGCTTTGTGGCCGAGAGCCCCGAGGGCGCGCGGCTGTGGACCGGGCGCATCGACAACCCGAACCAGGGCGACGCGGCCTTCTGGGCCACCGCCCTGACCCACCGCCTGGGCCGCGACTTCGCCCTCGCCGAGCGCAGCACCATCGCCGGCTTTGAGGCGGTCCGCCTCGTGTCGCGGGGCGACAAGCCCTACACCTGGTTCGTGCTCATCGAGGTGCGCGGCGACGAGCTGCACATCGCCGAGGCCTACTACCCCTCAGACAGCGTCGAGCAGCGCTACCACAAGGCCGTCGTCGACGCCCTCATCGCCCAGTTCGGAGGTGGCGCGTGACCCGCCCCGTCGTGCTCGCCCCGCTCCGCTGGGCCGCCCTCGCCCTCGCCCTGCACCTGCCGGTGGTCGCGCAGGCCGCTCCTGCGGCCGCCCCGGCCTCCTCCTCCACCAGCGCGGCCGCCGAGGGCGCGCTCGCGCCCATCCCCGAGGGCTCGGCCTTCACCGCCACCCTCGCCCTGCGGGTCGACGACCGCGAGGCCGCCCTGCAGAAGGCCATCGCGCTCACCCGGGCCCACAAGGGCTGGTTCGCCAGCCTCAGCGATGACCGGGTCTCGCTGCGGGTGCCGGTGGGCGAGGCCCGCGCCCTGGTCGAAGAGCTGCGCGGCCAAGGCGAGGTCTTCGAGCGGAGCTTTGAGAGCCAAGACCTGCGCGCCCAGCGCGCCGAGCTCGAGAGCCGCCTCAAGGCCCGCAACACCGTGCTCGGCCAGTACATGGCCGTGCTGTCGACCGCCTCGGCGGCCTCGGTCGTCGCCGTCGAGCAAGAGATCACCCGCGTGGTCGCCGAGATCGAGGGCATCGAGGGCCAGCTGCGCGTGATCGACGACCGGGCCGGGATCGCCCGCGTGGACGTCGGCTTCGTCTACCGCGACCGGGCCGCGCCGCTGCGCGACGGGACCAGCAGCTTCGCCTGGCTCAACCAGATGAACATGGCCGACCTGCTCGGCGATCTGCAGCAGGGGCGGCGGGCCAGCCGCTCGGGCTGCCGGCCGACCGCGCCCGAGGGTTTTGCGCCCTTCCGCAAGCCCGGCCGCTTCCAGGCGGTGAGCGCCGACGACGTCATCTACCGGGTGCGCGCCCACAAGAACAAGCCGAAGGCCGAGCTGGCCTTCTGGAGAGAGGCGCTGCGCCAGCGGATGATCGACGCCGGCTACCGCCTGGTCGGCGAGCAGAAGATCGAGAGCGACGGCCAGGAGGGCTACCTGATCGAGCTGGCCGGCGCGAACGGCCCCAAAGACCAGGCCTACCTGATCGGCCTCTATGTGCACGGCGGGCGGCTCATCACCGCCGAGGCCACCGGCGAGGCCAACGAGATGGCCGCCCAGCGCGCCGCAGTCGTCAAGGCGATGCAGCAGCTGGGGCTGTGATAGGCGGACGGTCCGCCCCGCGCCCCGGAGCCGACCGTGCCCCCGACCGCCCCGCCCGCGCCCGCCCCCAGCCCCGCCGCGCCCGATCCGGCCGCGGTGGGCTTGGCCGCGCTCGACCGCGCCGCTGCCGGTGATCTGGCCGGGGCCCTCGAGCTGCTCCGCCCGGCGCTGGGCGTCCGGCGCCCCGACGACGCGCTGCTCGAGGCCCTCATCGGCCTCGGCGACTGCCCCGAGGCCCGCCAGCGCTGCCCTGCCGGCAAGCGCCTGATCGAGCTGCAGATCAGCACGCTTGAGGCCCTGCGCCCCGGCCCGCTGCGCACCGGGCTGCTGCTCAGCGTCGCCGAGCTCGAGTGCGCCCAGCGCGAGCCCCTGTGGGCCGCCGCCTGGGTCAAGCGGGCGATGACCGAGGCGCCGGGCGATCCGCGGCCTTGGGACCTGCTCGACCTGCTGCTCGACGCCTACCCGAAGATGCCGGTCGACGGCCGCACCAAAGAGCAGCTGCGGGCCCTGCGCGACGCCCAGCGCGGCCCCACCGCCGCCGACCTTGAGGACGAGGACGCCGAGATCACCCTGGTGGACGTTGATCCCAGCGATCTGTACTGGGCTGGCTGGGACGGCAGCCTGCCCGACCAGGGCCTCGGCCCGCTGCGCCCCGACGGGTCCGCCGCCGGACCCCGGCGGTGAGCGAGGCGCGGGGGCTCGGCCCGGGCGCGGCGGCGGCGCTCTGCTTCGGCCTCGCGCTGCCCTTCCTCACCAAGCCGGTGCACCTCGACGACGCCAACTTCCTCGTGCTGGCCCGCGGCGCGGCCCTCGATCCGTGGCGCCCCCACGCGGTCACGATCAACTGGCAAGGCACGACCGAGCGGGCTTTTGACGTGCTCAGCAACCCGCCGGGCATCGGCTGGTGGCTGGCCCCCTTCTGGGACGCCCCGGTCTGGGTCCAGCGGGCGTGGATGTTGCCCTGGCTGCTGCCGGCCCTGCTCGGCGCCTGGGTGCTGGGCCAGCGGGTCGCCCGCCGCGGCCCCGAGGCGATGATCCTCATCTGCGCGGCGCCCTCGGCGGCGCTGGCCGCCGGCGCCCTGATGCCCGACCTGCCGCTGCTCGGCCTCACCCTGCTCGGCATGAGCCTGCTGCTCGGCGGCTGGCCGCGGGCCGGCGCCCTCGTGGTGGGCCTCGGGGCGCTGTTTCGGTACAGCGCGCTCGGGCTGGTCCCCGTCGCGGCCCTGGCCGGCGCCCTCGCCGCGCCCCCCGGCCGGCGCCTCGGCGGCGGCGTGGTCTGCCTCGGGCTGGCCTTGCTCCCCGCGCTGGGGCTGGCGGCCCACGATCTGGACGCCTACGGCGAGGTGCACCTGCTGGCCATGGTCGGCTTCCAGGGTGTGAGCAACGACCAGGACGCTGTTCTACACAAGCTCGGCGCGCTGGTGGCCGCGCTGGGCGGCGCCCTGGCCCTGCCCACGCTGGGCGGCCGGCGCACCCGGCTGCGGGGCGCGGCGGTCGGCGCGGCGCTGGGCCTGCTGCTCGGGCG
>JBJONS010000645.1:0-3523 GCA_046051725.1 Pseudomonadota bacterium
CGCCGGCCGGCGCGGGCGGGGCGTCGGCGCCCAGGCGCTCGCGGAGCCAGCCCATGCCGGGGCCCTTCGCGCCGGGCGCCGGCGGCGGCGCGGGCAGCGCGGGGGCCTCATCCTCCTGCGGATCGACGCCGTAGAGGGTGATCCGCCAGGCGGCGGGGCTCGCGGTCCGCAGCGCCGACCCGACCGCGGCGGGCGCGGCGTCGGCCTGCCGGGCCAGCAGCTCGAGCCGGGCGGCGGCGGGCAAGCTGGCCACCCCGTCCTCTTCGGTCGCGCGGCCGAGCTGCAGGGCGGCGGCGCCGAGCGCCCGGGCGAGGGCCGCCCGCCGTGCGCCGGCGGGGGCGCCGGGCCAGGACGCGCCGAGGATCAGGGTCAGCGCGGGCCGCTCGAAGACCTGGACGGTCCAGCTCCGCGCGCCCGACGCGATGCGGACCGCCGGGGTCGGCAAGCCGAAGAGCGCGGCGAGCGCCTGGACCTCGGCCAGCAGCGGATCGCCCTCCGCCGGCGCGTCGAGGAACTGCGGCAGCGACCCGGCGTCGGTGGGGGCCAGGGTCTCGAGCGCGGCGAAGGCGCGGCGCAGGTGCCCGCCCGCCCGCGCGGCGGCGGGGAGCAGCAGGGCCCGGGGGCCGTCGGACCAGCCGGCCTGGGGCGCGCCCCCGGCCTCGGGAGCCCCCGCGTCTGCAGCGGCCCCGCCGAGCAGGGCGAGCAGCTCGGCTGCGCGGGCGGCGAGGGCCGGACCCCCGCGGTCGGCCAGGGCGGCGAGCCCGGCGGCCTCGGTGGGGTGCAGCGCGACCAGCGCCGCCACGAGGCCCACCTCGGCCTGTGCTGGGCCCCCCTGGGCGGCGATCTGCAGGCGCAGCAGCCGCTCGTGGCCGCCCATCCCGGCGGTGGGCGCCGGCGCCTCGGGGCCGAGCTCGGGCGGCAGGCTCTCGCGGCGGGCGCGGAGCAGGCGGTTGGCCTCCTCGCCCTGGCCGACGACGACGAGGTGCTCGGCCAGGGCGAGGTCGGCCAAGCTCCGCTGCAGCTTGTCCTCGCTCTCCGACACCACCCGGTTGCGCAGGCACTGGTGCAGGGGCAGGGCCCAAGGCGCCGCTTCGGGCGCGCTGGCGGCGATGTGCAGGGCGGCCTCGAGCGCCGCCCGCAGCAGGGGCAGGCCGGGCTCCCAGCCCGCACCCCAGGCGGTCAGCTCATCGGCCGAGGCGCGCGCGGCCCACCAGGCCTGGACGGCCGCGGCCGCGCCGCGCATGCGCTCGGCGTCGGTGGCCTCGTCGCCCCGCACGGTCAGCGCGAAGAGCGCGTCCACCGGGTCATCTTGGAGGGGCGCGAGCAGGCGCTCGGCGAAGGCGCGGGCCGCACGGGCGCCGCTGCGGTGGGCGAGGCGGGCGGCCTCGCGCAGGCGCGCCCGGCCGCTGAGGCCGAACAGGTCGCCGAGCAGGCCGAGGCGGGCGCCGGCGGCGGCGGCGAGCTTGATCACCTCGCCGTCGACCAGCAGCTCGCGGCGGGACTGGGGGTCGCCAAAGCGCAGCGCAGCGACCGGCAGCGGCCGCTCGATGAGGTCGCCCACCGGGCTCAGGCCGAGCAGCAGGGCGCGGTCACGGGTCAGCACGACCCGCAGCGGCGCGCTCGCCTTGCGCAGCAGCGAGCGCGGCGGGCTGGCGGTCGCTTGGGTGTGGACCACGGCCAGCAGCGGGTCATCGGGCGCGAGGCGGGCGGCGACCCAGGCGCGCTCGAGCGGGCTCAGCTCGTCGAGCCACGGGCCGTCCGGCGAGAGGTCGGCCGAGATCGGGGCCTGGGGGCTGCCGGCGAGGATGCGGCCCAGGCCGATCGCCTGCTTGACCTCTGCGCCTTTGCCGTAGGGTACGCCAAACTCAAGCAGCCCCACCGTCAGCGTGTCGCCGAGCAGGCGCTCTTCGTAGCCCTGGGGCACCGCGCCGAGCAGGTCATAGACCTTGCCCACCTCGGCGGTGGCCGCGCCCACCCAGACGCCCTTGGCGGTCTGCAGCAGGAAGGGCGGGGCGACCGCGCCGTCGGGCAGGGTCAGCTCTCCTTTGAGGGGAAGGCAGCGGTGGACGACACCGTGGCCCTCCTTCTGGACGTGGCGACAGACCTCGACGGCCTCGGCGGGGATCTCAGACATGCTCCCTCCCTCTGCTGCCCCGGATGGTGCGGGGCCGCGCGGCTAACGACGGGCGGCGTGGGCGCAGAGGCCGGCGAGGCCCCCCGCGTCGAAGGCCAGCAGGGCCTCTTGTGCCGGGTTGCGGCCCCGGTCCAGGCGGTCGAACAGCGGCTGCAGGTAGCGCTCCTCTCCCGCGCCGCGGGCTTCGAGCGCCGCGTGGCAGAGCGCGAGCGCCTGCGCCGCGAGGCCCGGGGTGGGCGCGGGCGCGGCGAGGCCGCTGTGCATCGCCGCGTGGTGCCAGGCGCGCATGGCCGGCCAGGCCGCGTCGCCGAGCTCGCGGTCGAGCAGGGCGGCCAGCGCCGGGGCGGCGGCGACGATCGCGACGTTGAGCGCGGCGGCGGCCATGTGCTCGTGCAGCGGCTGCTGGCAGGCGGCGCGCAGCTCGAGCGTGCCGTGGGCCGAGCGGGGGCGCGCGCTGTTCCAGATGTAGTGCTCGTGCATGAGGAAGTCGGTGAACGCGCCATCCTCGTCGAGCTCGCCGGCGGCCACCCCGTCGAGCAGCTGGTCGATGAAGCGCCCCTGCATCGGCTCGTAGCGGCCGCCGCGCACCCGCACCAAGAAGGGCTGGCCGACGAGGCGCTCGACCAGGCCGTCCACGTCGGCGTCCGGGCCAAAAGGCATGCCGTGGCGGGCCATCGCGCTGTGGATGCGGCCCATGGTCAGCTCGCGGGCGCTGACCGCCCCGCAGGGCCGCCCGCCGTAGATGGGCGAGTTGGCGCACAGCGCGATGATCAGCGGGGTCATCAGGTGGGCGAGGTTGGTCAGGCCGATGACCTCGTCGCGGGCGACCCGGGCGTGGCACTGGTCGCTGGCGGTGAGCGCGAACCACAGCCAGGTCTCGCCGATGGTGTCGAGCAGCACGCCATAGCGCTGCTTGGGGGTCATCAAGGCCGGGTCGGGGTCGACGCCGGGCTGGATGCCGTAGCCGAGCACCCGCTGGTCGGCGCGGGCGGCGGCGGCCTGCAGGTGTTCCATCGCCCGCTCCCACACGGCGTGGGTGCCGTGCAGGTCGCGCTGCGGGCCGAGCACCAGCTCGACGGTGCCCCGGCCGACCTCGGCGACCACGGAGTAGTCGTCGGCGGCCAGCTCGACCTGCAGGCCGCTCGCCTCGCGCTTCTCGGCCATGCCCGGGCGGAGCTCGGCGAGGATCGGCCACAGCTCGCTGAGCTCACCCGGCGCGCCGTCCGGCCGCACCAGCGGGAACTCGGACTCGCGGCCGACGGTGCGCCAGCTCACCTCGGCGGGGAAGCGCCCGATGAAGCGCTGCCCGAGGGTCTGGATCCAGCGGTGGGCCTCGGCGGCGCGGTCGGCCTCGGGGGTGCGGGCGGTCATGGCGGGCCTCGGGGAGCA
>JBJONS010000646.1:0-5060 GCA_046051725.1 Pseudomonadota bacterium
CCCCACGCCGTCGACCGCTTGACCCCGAGGCCCCCGCCTATCGGCCCGGGCGTGGCCTGCACCCGGGGCTCGCCGCCCGCGACCAGACCGGGCGCGGCCTGCCCGATCACGAGCGGGTCGCCTGGGTCGACCCGAGCGGCTGGTGCGGGGTGGGCGAGGGTCCGGCCTTCACCTGCTGGTTCGGCGAAGAGGGCGACGTCGGCCCGCTGGCGCTCGAGCGCGCCGAGCGCGAGGCCGGCGACCCCCGGCGCAGCTGCGCCCAAGGCCGCTCGGACACCGGCGTGGGGGTGCGCACCGTCGCGCGCAGGGGCCGCGTGCAGCTCGTGCTGGTCTACTGGCCGACCCTGCTCGACGGGCAGCTCGCCTTCGCGATGCACGCGCGGCTCAACCTGCTCGAGGGGCCGCCGGCGGTGGTCCGCTTGGGCTTCGCCATCCGCCCGCAGGGCTTCGGCGGCAGCGCCCCGCTGTTCCGGCTGGAGCGCGACCTCGATGGCCTATGGTCCGGGGATGGCGAGCCGCTGATGGCCGTGGCCCAGAGCGGGGATGAGGTCATCACTGCCCGCTTTGGCGAGCCTGACCCCCTCGCCCAGCTGCGCGCGGGCCACGGCGCCCGGCCCGGCCGCGTCGACCTGCGCTGCCCCGCCGGCCAAGCCAGCGCGGTCGAGCTGTGGCGGGCCCGCCTCGACCCCGAGGCCCAGCTCACCCGCCTCGCGGTGCTGCTGCCCCCGCGGGGGGCGCCCTCGGCGATCGTGCGCACCAGCGGGCCGAGCCTGTGGAGCGCGGCCAACGCCGACCGCACCGGCCTGCTGGCCAGCGCCTGCCCCCTGCAGCTCAGCGCCCACCAAGACGTGTTCGAGGCCTGCCGGGTGCGTCTGCTGATGGGCGATCACGACGAGCAGGTCAGCCTCGCCGGCGCGCTCGGCGCGCTGGCCCTGGCCCGGATGGGTTTTCAGCGCCGGGCCTGCGACCGCCTGGGCCGCTGGCTCAGCCAGGTCGACCGCGGCGGGCGGTACCCGGGCGACGAGGCCGAGGACGGCGCGCTGCTGGCCTGGGCGGCGGCCGAGGTGGTGAGCTGGACCGGCGACCGCCACTGGCTCGACGAGCACAAGGTGCCGCTGGGCCGGCTCTGCGACCACCTGAGCAAGGCCAGCCCCGGGCCCGGCGGCCGGGCGCTGTTCGGCCCCGAGGGCAGCGCGCGCTGGACGGCGATCTGGCGCATCGCCGCGCTGCTGCGGGCGGCCTCGAGCTGGCGCGAGGCCCCGGGCCGCGACCGCTGGGCGCTGGCCGGCGGCGCCTCGCGCGAGAGCCTCGCCCAGACCCTCGGGCCGGCGCCATGGTCGGCCAGCCCCGGCCGGGCCACCGACGGCAGCGCCGCCGCCCTGCTCGCCGCGGTCTGGCTGGGCTTGCTGCCCCCCACCGATCCGGCGGTGGGCGAGACGGCGCGGGTGCTGCGCGCCAGCTGGACCCACGGGGGCGGTGTGCTGCTGTTTGGTGGCGCCCATGTCGCGGCCACCGCCCTGCTGGTCAGCGCCGAGGCCCGGCGCGGCAGCGGGATCGACCCCCTGCCGGTCATCGCCGCGCTGGCCGGGCCGACGGGCGCCCTGCCCACAGCCCGGCACCCGGCGCGGGGCGCGGTTGGTGAGGGTGACGACCCGCTGAGCGCCGCGGTCTTGTGCCTGCTGGCCCTTGACCGCGTGCTGGTCGGCCACGGCGAGCTGCGGGTGCTGCCCGGCCTGGTCTCGGCCCGGGACCTGCCGACCCCCTATGGCAAGGTCGACGTGTTCACCGAGGCCGACGGAACCCGACGCGTGGTCGGGCGGTGGCGCGGGCCGGCGCCGACGGTGCGGGTCCTCGACCGGATCTGACCCGGCCGCCCCCTGGGCCCGAGGCCACCGACCAGCGGCCGGCGGCGGGACCCGACCGGCGCGGGCGGCGTCCGTCGGGGTGGGCGGGGGGCTGGCCGCCCCCCGCAACGCCCCCGGCGGGCCTGCCGTGGCTCACAGATCTTTGTTGTGCTTGCCGAACTTGTAGGTCACGCCGGCCGAGAGGAAGGCCAGCTTGCTGGCGAAGCTGCCGTTGCCGACCGTCTGGCCGGGCACGAGCGCGACGCTGAGCGACTCGGGGTTGGCCAGGGCCGACTGGAAGTTGATCGGCACCTCTTGGCGGGTGACCTCGCTGTCGGTGATCTCGCGCTCGAGGATCCAGGTGCGCGAGAAGCCGACGTCGAAGGCGACCCGGTTGCGGAACTGGTAGGTGCCGCCGAGGCCCATGCCGACCTTGTTGCCGTCGACCAGCGCGACCGACTGGGTGTTGCCAGGGATGGCGCTGGTCTCGTACAGACCGCCGCCGCGCACGACCACCGTGTGCTCGCCCTTGTCGACCACCGCGTAGTCGCCGCCGACGCGGTAGCTCCATGCGTTGACGTAGTCGGCGGGCAGCACGATGTCGTCGGTGATCTCGAAGTCCTGCAGGCCGAGGCCCTTAAAGGTCTCGGTGACCGGCAGCTTGAGGTTCACGTCGCTGACGCGGATCTCTTCGGTCATCGACCAGCGCTGCCAGACGGTGGCCACCTCGACGTCCCAGCGCTCGCTGGGGTGCACCGAGACACCCCCGCGGATGAGCCAGGGCATGGTCAGGGCGACCGAGACGTTGTCATCTTTGGCCCCCTTGACGCCCACGATGCCCAGCTGCGTGGGGTTGCCCTCGACGGGGTCGTTCGGGTCCTTCTCGGTCATCCAGTGGCCGCGGTGGAAGTCGGCCTCGATCGTGCCCTGGCCGGCGACCTTGAGCGGAGGCTGGACCGACAGACCGATGGTGAGCTCTTCGATGGGGTCAATCATGATGCCGGCGTTCCAGGTGACCCGCCGGGGGTCTTTGAACGCGACGTCGATGGACAGGTCGTTGATGGGGTAGGCCGGGTTGCTGCAGTCGACGTCGGTGGCGGCGCGGGTGCTGCAGATGGTGATGTCGAGGGCCTGGTCGGCCTGGATGTAGGTCCAGTACACACCGGCGCCGACGGTCACCTTGCCGTCAAGGAAGCGGTGGGCGACGCTCGGGCCGGCATAGAACTGAACGACGAGGCTGTTGCGCAGGCTGTACCGCTGGGCGCCGTCGTCGGGGTAGGTCATGCGCGGGGCGAAGGGCGGGAACAGACCCAGCGCGAACATGGTGTTCTTCAGGCCGAAGTTGTGCGACACCCCAAAAGCCGGGATGTGCATCGGCCGCAGCTCGTTGTTGACCGTATCGTAGGTGGTGTCGGTCAGCGTGCTGGTCGTGGCGTAGGTGCCGTCGGGGTTCTTGTCGATGACATACTGCTGGTCGGGGGCGCGGTTGAAGTCGACGCTCTGCCAGACCATGCTGTGGTTGACGTAGGCCTGGGGGCGACCGAGCCGCACCAGACCCGCCGGGTTGTAGTACTGGGCGCTGAGGTCATCGACGCTGGCGACAAAGGCGCCGGCGCGGGCCATGCCGCGGGTGCCCACGTCCGAGAAGTAGTAGCCGCTCGCCGCGGCGAGGCCCGGCAGGCCCAGGACGACCGCCGCGAGGGGGGCGGCGCAGGCAGAGCGGCGCAGGAGGCGCGGGGCGGGGCGGGCGGGGCGGGGCGGGCTGGGGCGCAAGGGTTCCTCCGGGCTGGGTGCGGCAGCCTACCAAAAGGGTCGTGAGGGCCCCAGAAAAGGCCCCGCTTGACACAATCTTGGCAGCAGGCGCCCGTCGAGAGCGCGGCGCGCCGCCGCGGCGCCCGGACCGCGACAGGCCCGCGGGCCGCGATAGCCCACCGGCCGGAGGTGCCCCCTGCGCGTCGTCAGCCTGACCTGCAGCAACACCGAGCTGCTCTGGGCGCTCGGCGCGACCGACCTGCTGGTGGGCGTCGACAGCCACAGCGACTTCCCACCGGCGGCCCTCGCCGGGCTGCCGCGGGTCGGCAAGGACCTCGACGTCGACGCCGACGCGGTGGCGGCCCTGCGCCCCGATCTGGTGCTGGGCAGCCTGACCGTGCCCGGCCACGAGAAGGTCATCGCCCGCCTCGCCGAGAAGCGCTTGAACCTGTTGGTGACCGCGCCCACGAGCGGGGCCCACGTGGCCCGCGACCTGCGCTGGCTCGGCGGCCTGCTCGGGCGCGCCGCGGCCGGCGAGGCGGCGGCCCAGGCGCTCGAGGCGGCGCTGCAGCCCGACCCGGCGGCGGCGGGGGGCCCCCGGGTGCTCATCGAGTGGTGGCCGCGGCCCTGCATCGCCGCGGGGGCCGAGAGCTGGGTCAACGAGGTGCTGGCCGCCGCCGGCTGCCAGAACGCCGCGCTCGACGCCATCCCCGAGTCGAGCCGGGCGGTCAGCGTCGACGAGGTCTTGGCGATGGGGGCCGAGGTCCTGGCCCTGTCCTGGTGCGGGGTGCCCGACCACAAGGTCGATCCGGCCAAGGCGCTGCGCCGGGCGGGCTGGGGGGCGGTGCCGGCGGTGCGCGACGGGCGGGTCGGCGCGATCTCTGAGGCCTTCTTGGGGCGCCCTGGGCCGCGGCTGGCCGAGGGGGTGCGCCAGCTGCGGGCACTCGCCTATGGGGAGCTGACATCCACCGGTGGTCGCCAATACCCTGACCCCATACCCACCGCTTGAGGGGCCGAACCTGGGCGCCCCGGGCGGCGGGGCCGCCCGTCGCCCCCCCTCCGGGCGCGGCGCTGCGCGCCTTGGCCGCTGCGCGGCCCGCCTGCGGCGGCCCTGCGGGGCGGCTGGCGCGCGCGAGGCGGAGGGTCGGGCCGGCGTGCGCAGGCGCCGGCGCTCGGCCGAGGCATGGCGGGCCGCTACTTGACCTCGTCGACCGAGGCAACGATCTCGGCGTCGAAGTCGCCCGGGAGCTTGAGCGCCGGGCACCCGACCCGCCGACGGCGCTCGGCGCGCAGCGGGCAGCCGGCGGCGACGCACTCCCCCATGGCGTCAAAGGCGCGCAGGTCGAGCACCAGCGGGGGGCGCGCTCGGGGCCGGTGGCGCCGGCCGCCCGCCCAGGCCGCGCCCGGCGGCAGGCACGCGCCGATGAGGAGCACCGCGCCGACGGCGCACAGCGCGCGGCGAAG
>JBJONS010000647.1:0-3632 GCA_046051725.1 Pseudomonadota bacterium
GTCGAGGGCCAGGGCCGCGGCCTCGGCCACGGCTTGCAGCGCCGAGGCCACCGCGGTGGTCGACCGCCCGGGCCGGGCGCGGATCACGATGGCCGGGCAGTGGCCGTCAAAATCCTGCGGCCGCTCGCCGATGTGCATGGCCCGCACGTCGACCCAGTGCGCCCACACCGTCTCGGGCGCGCAGTGGATCGCCGCGGTGATCGCGTGCACCACGGCGCTCAGGCAGACGTCCACCCGCTCAGGCTCGGGTGGGGGCAGCGCGTAGATGAAGACCACCGGCATCCGAGCACCTCCGCGATCCACGAGGGCGCCCCCTGTATCCGCTCCGCCCGCCACCCTTGGCCGCGCCGCACAAACGACACGCGGCCGATCAGGGCAGCTCGGGCAGGGGGCGGCGGGCCAGCGCTTCGCCATCGGCGCGCAGCAGGCCGGCGAGCGCGAGGCCCTCGCCGCGGCGCAGGCCGGCGGCGATGCCGGCGAGCTCGCGCGGCCCGAGCTCGAGCACCTGGGCGGCGTCGGCGAAGCTGAGCCGGGGGAGCTGGTTGCTGCGCAGCGCGCCGGCGAGCGCGAAGCCCGCGGCGGCCAGGGCCTCGGTCACCAGGACGAGGTCGGCGCGGGCGGAGTCGGGGCCCCCGAGCGCCGCCCAGGCGCGCAGCGCGGCCTCGGCCGGGCCGGGGGAGGAGCTGCTGCTCATCGTCACCTCCGCGCGGCGGAGGCTGCTCGCGCCGCGCCCCTCCTCCTACCGCCCTGGGCCTGCCCGGGGGCGCGCCCGACAGAGTAGGGGTGCGGCGGAGGCCCCATGCCACGCTCCCCTGGGCGCGCCGATCTGCTCATCAGCGGCATCTCCACGCTCTACACCCTCGACGCGGTCGCCCACCCCGACGAAGAGGGGCTCGGCCGGCTCCACGACGTCAGCGTCGCGTTCAAAGACGGCGAGCTGTGGTGGCTGGGCCCGGCCGCGCACGCGCCGGACGCCGACGAGGTCATCGACGGCGAGGGCCTCATCGGCCTGCCCGGCCTGGTCGAGCCCCACACCCACGCGATCTGGGCGGGCAGCCGGGCCGACGAGTTCTCGCGCCGCCTCTCCGGCGTGCCCTACGCGCAGATCTTGGAAGAGGGCGGCGGCATCCTCTCCACCGTCGCCGCCACCCGCCGCGCGCCCCGCGATGAGCTGGCCGAGGCCGCCCGCGCCCGCCTCGCCGGCCTGCGCGCCCACGGGGTCACCACCGTCGAGGTCAAGTCGGGCTACGGCCTCGATCCGGCCACCGAGCTGCGCTTGCTGCGGGTCGCCGCCGATCTGAACGACACGGTGCGGGTCGTGCCGACCTTCCTCGGCGCCCACACCATCCCGGCCGAGTGGCGGGGCGACCGCGCGGCCTACGTCCGCCAGATCATCGAAGAGCAGCTGCCGATGGTCGCCGCCCACGCCGACTTCATCGACGTCTACTGCGACCGGGGGGCGTTTACCCTCGACGAGGCCGTCGCGATCTTGCAAGCCGGCAAGGCCGCGGGGCTGCGCATCAAGGCCCACGCCGAGCAGGTCGCCCACACCGGCATCGCCGCCGCCGCCGCCGCGCTCGGCGCCACCAGCGTCGAGCACCTCGAGCGCCTCGACGCGGCCGGTGTCGAGGCCCTCGCTCAGCATGGCGTGGTGGCGGTCCTTTTGCCCGGCGCCCAGCTGTACTTGCGCGACACCGCGCCCCCGGTCGCCGCCCTGCGCGAGGCCGGCGTGCCCATCGCGCTCGGCACCGATCTCAACCCCGGCAGCTCGCCGGTGCACGACCCCTGGGCGGTGGCGACGCTGGCCACGCTGATCCAGGGCCTGACCGTGGCCGAGGCGGTGCGGGGCCTGACCGTGCACGCCGCCCGGGCCCTCGCCCTGCCCGAGCGCGGCTGGCTCGGGCCCGGCAGCGCGGCCGATCTCGCGCTGTTCGCCCCGCCGCCCGGCGAGCCCCCGCGGGTCGACGCCCTGGTGCAGCACCTCGGCGGGCACCGGGTCGCCCACCTCGTGATGAACGGCGAGCGGGTGCTCGGGTGAGCGGGGCCACCGCCCTGCGCTGGCGGCCGGGCTGCCTCGAGCTGCTCGACCAGCGCGCGCTGCCCGCTGAAGAGCGCTGGCTGCCTCACGACAGCGCGGCCGCGGTCGCCGCCTCGATCCGCGACATGGTCGTGCGCGGGGCCCCGGCGATCGGCATCGCCGCAGCATACGGGCTCGCCCTCACCCGCTGGTCGGGCGAAGACCGCGCGGCCGCCGACCGCGCCCTGCGCGACAGCCGCCCGACGGCGGTGAACCTCGCGGCGGCGCTCGACCACCTGATCGGCGTGCCCGACGCCGCCCTCGCCGACGCCGCAGCCCAGCTCTGGGCCGCGGACCGCGCCGCGAACGAGGCGATGGGGGCCCACGCCGCCCACCTGCTGACCGGCGGCGTGCTGACCATCTGCAACACCGGCGCGCTGGCCACCGGCGGCCACGGCACGGCGCTCGGCGTGGTGCGCAGCGCGCGGGCGGCGGGGGCGGCGGTCGAGGTCTTCGCGCTCGAGACCCGGCCCTTCTTGCAGGGCGCGCGGCTGACCGCCTGGGAGTGCGCCCGCGACGGGATCCCCTGCACGCTGCTCACCGACGGCATGGCCGGCGCGCTGATGGCCACCGGGCGGGTCTCTGCGGTGATCGTCGGCTGCGACCGCGTGGCGGCCAACGGCGACACCGCCAACAAGATCGGCACCTACGGCCTCGCGGTGCTCGCGCGGGCGCACGGGCTGCCCTTCTATGTCGCGATGCCGACCAGCACGCTCGACCGGGCCACCCCGACCGGCGCCCAGATCCCCATCGAGCAGCGGCCCGCCGATGAGCTGCGGCGGCTCGGCGGCGCGTGGATTTGCCCCGCCGACACGCCGGTCTGGAACCCTGGCTTTGACCTGACGCCGTCGAAATTGGTCACGGCGTGGCTGACCGAGCACGGGGTCTGGCGGTTACCCTTCCCCGCGCCCGCCGCCTGAGGCGGCCCGCCGCGCCCTCGGAGCCCCCATGACCGACGCCCTCCCCTCCCTCGCCGACCTGTCCCTGCCCCTGGCCTGGATGCCCGGCCCGTGGGAGCTGGTGCTCATCCTGGTCATCATCCTGATCTTCTTCGGCGTCGGCAAGCTGCCCCGGGTGCTCTCGCAGATGGGCAAGGGCGTCAAGGCCTTCAAGCAGGGCATGGGCGAGGGTGAAGACGAGGGCCTCGCCGAGCTCGAAGACGGCGGCCCCAAGCCCAAGAAGCGGGCCCGCGAGGCCGTGCACGAGGCCGACGAGGTCTGATCGTCCGCCGGCTGCCTCCGCCGGCTGCCTCCGCCCGTCCCCTCCGCCCGTCCCCTCCGCCCGCTCTTCCGCCCGCTCTTCCGCCCGATCAGGGCAGGCTTCCGCCCGATCAGGGCAGGTCGAGCTCGGTGACCGGCCCGCGCGCCGATGCGCCGCCCTCCGGCGGGGCCGCGCGGTCCGCCCCTCGCGCCGGTGCGGGCGCCTCCGCCCCCTCAGCTGTCGGCGGGTCCCCGGG
Source organism: Pseudomonadota bacterium (assembly GCA_046051725.1). Taxonomy (GTDB): domain Bacteria; phylum Myxococcota_A; class UBA796; order UBA796; family UBA2385; genus JAEUKK01. Next base: position 3,534 of record JBJONS010000647.1, read on the forward strand.
CAGCGCCGCTTCGAGCGCCGCCAGCAGGGCGCCGATCTCGTCCGGATCGACCGCGTCCGCGTCAAGCTCATCCGGAGCGTGCCGCTGCCGGGCGGCCAG
>JBJONS010000648.1:0-11897 GCA_046051725.1 Pseudomonadota bacterium
GCCGCCGGGCGCCCGCCTGCCCGGCGGCGCCGCGCCCCGCCCCGACGTCAGCGTCTGGACCCTCGGCGCCACCGCCGGCCCGCGCCAGCTCGTCGCCCACGTCATCCCCACGGTCGCCGAGACCTACGGCCCCCTCGCGCCGCTCTACGCCGCGCTCGACGACGAGGCCCTCGGCGGCTGGATGAACGAGTAGCCGCGACCGATGGTCCGGCCTGGGCGACCACGGTCGGCGGCGCCGGTGCGCCCGCAGGCGCCCCCGCGGGCCGCGCCAGGCCGATCAGAGATCAAAACACCATATAGATAAAGGGCGCGACGTACTGCACGCTCTGCAAAAAGACCATCACCAGCCCCAACGCGAGCAGCACGACGACCAGCGGCAGCATCCACGGGCGCTTGCCCCGCCCGAGCATCAACAACAAGGCCCCGGCCGTGCCCATGCGGGTCAGCAGGGACTCCATCCGTCCAGGGGTCGGCAGGGGGTCGCTCATCGGTCGCTCCCATCGGGTCCGCAGCGGCTATTCGCCCAGGGCCCGCGCGCTCGGCCGCCCGATCCGCAGCGGGCCGATCCACACCGCGTCGAGGCCGCTGCGGGCCAGCGTCGCCAGCGCGTCGGTCGCGCTGCCGACCAGCGGCTCGCCTTTGAGGTTGAAGCTCGTGTTCAGGGCCACGCCCAGCCCGGTCGCCGCGTGCAGCTGCTCGAGCACCGCGTGGTAGAGGGGCTCTTGGCCCGGGTCGACCGCCTGCGGCCGCGCCGTGCCGTCGACGTGCACCACCGCCGGCGCCGCGGCCCGCAGCCGGTCGGCGGCCGGGCTGGCGATGACCATGTAGGGTGCGAGGTCCGCCGCCGCCGGGGGCACCTCGAACAGCCCCATGTCGGCCGCCCGCGCGCTGGGCGCGAAGGGGCGAAAGGGCTCCCGCAGCTTGATCTGGCGGTTCACCCGCTCGGCGGTGCCCGCCCCGCGCGGATCGGCGAGGATGCTGCGGTGCCCGAGCGCCCGCGGCCCCAGCTCGGCCCGGCCCTGCACAAAACCCACCGCCCGGCCGGCCAGCAGGTCGGCGGCGACCCCGGCGGCGAGCTGGTCCTCTCCGCTCACCTCTGCGTGGGGGAAGCCCAGGTCCTCGGCGAGCTGCCTGGCGTGCCCGACGTCGATCTCGGGCCCCAGATCGACCCGAAAGGGCCCCGCCGGCCGCGGCTGTCCAAAGACCGCGTGGGCCGCCCACTGGGCCGCCCCGAGCGCCCCGCCGGCGTCCCCCGCCGCCGGCTGCACGAACAGGCGCGCAAAAGGCCCCTCGGCGGCCAGCCGGTGGTTGGCCACCGCGTTGAGCGCCACCCCGCCGGCGAGGCAGAGCGCGTCCTCGCCGCTGAGCGCGTGGGCGTGGCGGACGACGTGCAGCAGGGCGTCCTCGAGCCATCGCTGGGTCGAGGCGGCGATGTCGGCGTGCCGCTGGCTCTCGGCCCGCGCCGCGGCGTCGGCCCCCGGCTCGAGCAGCGCGATCGGGCTGCCCGGCGCCCGGGGCGGCCCGAGCAGGGCCTCGAGGCGGGCGGTGGTCGCCCGGGTCGGGTGCCAGTGGTGCGAGAACACGTCGAGGTCGAGCGCAAAACCGCCGCCCGGGGTCAGCTTCGCGATCTGGTGCAGCTGCTCGAGGTAGCGGGGCTGGCCCCAGGCCGCCATGCCCATCACCTTGTACTCGCCCTCGTTGACCGCGAAGCCGAGAAAGGCGGTCAGCGCGCTGTAGACGAGGCCGAGCGAGTGCGGCCAGCGCACCTCGGCCAGCGGGGTCAGGCCCTCGGGCCCGCCCCGCCAGATGCTGGTGGTCGCCCACTCTCCGACCCCGTCGGCGACCAGCACCGCCGCCCGCTCGAAGGGCGAGCTGTAAAAGGCGCTGGCGGCGTGGCTGAGGTGGTGCTCAGAGAAGCCGATCTTGGCCGAGGGCACGCCGAAGGCCTCGACGAGGCGGTTGCGCGTCCACAGCTTGTCGCCGAGCCAGGCCTTCATCTGGCGGGGGAAGGACAGGGCGGAGCGGGGGAAGGCCGCCACGCTGGTCGTCAAGATCCGCTCAAACTTGCGGAGGGGCTTCTCGTAAAAGACGAGCTGGTCAATGTCCTCGACGCGGAGCCCCGCGTGGCGCAAACACCAGCCCGCCGCCCGCACCGGCAGGCTCGGGTCGTGCTTGAGGCGGGTGAAGCGCTCTTCTTGGGCGGCGGCCACCACCTGCCCGTCGATGAGCAGGGCGGCGGCGGCGTCGTGGTAGAGCGCCGAGACGCCGAGGATGACGCGGGCCACTCAGGCCTCGCTCTGCAGGCGCAGGCGCAGGGGGCGCGGGTCGGCGGTGGGGGCCTGCCAGCCGGCGGGCTCAAGGCGCGCGAGCAGCCGAAACGGGGGGATCAGCAGCGCGTAGAGCAGGGTCAGCCACAGCGAGGTCATCACGTGGCCGATGTCGCGCGACAGGCGCAGCCAGCCCTCTTTGAGGCGGCTCCACCGGATGCGCTGCACGGCCGCCCGCGCCTCGGCCCCCGCCACCGCCGCGGTGCCCGCGGTCGGCGGCGCGCCGGTCACCCGCTCGAGCTCGTGCTTGCTGTAGGTGACGTGGAAGAGCTCATCTTTGAGGATGACCGCGAGCGCCGCCTGGGTGTCGGGGTCGGGCAGGCCCCGGGCCGCGTAGACCTCGAATTGCTCGACCGCGTCGGCCTCGGCCACGTAGACGAAGGCCAGAAAGTCGCGCTCGCCCAGCCGCTCGAACAGCGTGCGCCCGCCGATGATGCCGTGGTCGACGATGACCCCGGCCTCATCGACCCCGGTCTCGGTCGCGCTGCGCCCGCCGACCGCCCGGGCCCGGGCCTTGAAGACCCCGGCGTGGCGCCACTCGTCGAGCGCGTGGCGGAAGTACTTGCGCCGCAGCTCGCGCCGCTCGGTGGCCTCGCAGGCCGCGAACATGTCGAGCGCGCTGCCTTGCTCGGTGCGCGAGAACGCCCGCAGCAGGTGCGCCGCGCGGAAGCGCCAGGCGAAGCGGCCGGTGAGGCCGATCCAGACCTTACGGAGCTGCCCCATCCCGCGCCTCCCGCCGCCGCTGCAGCGCCGCCTTCGCCGGCCCCTCGAGCACCTCTGCCAGGATGGCGTGCCCCTCGGGCGCGAGGTGGTTGGAGTCTACCAGCAGCCGCTCTGCCGCACCCGGCTCTTGCAGGGCCCGGGTGAAGCCGAGCTGACCTGCGTCCACCCACTCGACGCCTTTGGCGTGCTGGGCGACAAACTGCTGCTGGGCCTCGCGGTAGGACGCGAGCATGGCGTAGGGCCGGGGCCGGGCCTGCTCGGGGATCAGCACGAGCTCTGCGCCCGCCCCTTGCAGGGCGGCCAGCAGCCGGGCGTGGTTCTCGATCGCGTCGGCGACCGGCACCGCCGGCCGATCCGGCGTCTCGGCCGTGTCGACCGGCCGGGCCCACAGCGCCGCGCCGTTGAGCAGCCGGGCCCGCCGCCCGACCCCGAGCAAGCCCGTGGCCACCGCCCCGCGGGTGGCCGCCGCCGCCTCGCGCTCTTTGCGGGTCAGGCCGGCGCTCGAGGTGAGCAGGTCGTTGACGCCCCAGTAGGCGAAGACGACGTCAGGGCGGTCGCTCTGCAGCGCCTTGTCGACCCCGCGCGAAAAGGTGTGGCTGTCGCGGCCGCCGTTGGCGAAATTGACGGTGCGCAGGGCAAAGCCGGCGGCGCAGAGGCGCTCGTGCAGCTTGGCCGGGAAGTACATCTCGGCCGTCGCGCCCTCTTGGTAGGCGCCGCCCGCCGCGCTGCCCCCGAGCCACCAGACCACCAGCTTGCCGGCGTCCTGGCCGCAGCGGCCGATCCAGAAGGGCGCGAAGTCATCGACCTCGTCGTTGGCGCCCGACTCGACCCCGCTGAGGCGCGCGGCCGACCAGGCCTGGTCCAGGTAGGTCTGGCGCAGCAGGGCCTCGGCGCCCAGCGGCAGCGCGAGCAGGCTGAGCAGCAGCGCGTCGGCGCCAGGCCGGGCCGCGCGGGCGGCGAGGCGGGGGGCCTCGGCCCACAGCACGAGCAGCTGCCAGAGCAGGGCCGGCAGCAGCCCCGCGCCCCAGCCGAGGCCGGCCACCAGCAGCGGGGCCGGGGCGGCGCGGAGCAGGGCCCCCCAGAGCGCCGCGCCGCTGGCCGCGGCCGCCCGCAGCGGCAGGAGCAGCAGCAGCGCGCCCGGCAGGGCCCACAGCAGCCCGGCGCCCTCGAGCCCCCGCGCGCCGATCAGCGCGCAGACCGCGACCAGGCCCACCCAGGCGCGGACCGGCGCGGGGCCGCGGGCCGCGTCGGCGGCGGCGGGCGCGGCGAGCAGCCCGGTCGCGACCAGGCCGCCGGCGAGGACGGGGAGCAGGCTGAGCCCGAGCAGCACCCCGAGCAGCTCGCGCGCGGTGGTCCGCACCAGCACGAGGCGCTCGACCACCGAGAGCAGCGTGGTGTAGGGCAAGCTCAGCACCAGCGCCGGCAGCGCGAGGCCCAGGGCCGCGCCCAGCACGCCGACGAGGCCGCCGCTGGCCAGCAGGCCGGCGCAGAGGCCGACCAGCGCGCCGACCCCCGCCACCGCGAGCCGCGCGGCCAGCGGGGGCCCGGCGGCCTCAAAAGCGAGCGCGGCGAGGCCCGTGCCGTCGGCGGCGACCACGGTGATCTCGTCAAGGAGGACCTCTTGGACGTCGTCGGCCGCCTGGCCCGGCTGCCGGACCGCGCTGAGCTCGAGCGTGCCGCCCCCGTGCCGCGCGACCTCGACCGGGCCGCCGGGCGTCTCGACCAGGTACCGATCGCCGTCGAGCACCACCCGCACCGCGCCGCCCCCCGTCGGCCGCACCGGCGTGCCCGGGTGGCCCGAGAAGCCGTCGGGGTGCACGACCACCGGCACCGGGTCGGCCATCGAGCCGGCCGGCGGCATGAGCAGCAGGTTCAGGGGCGCGCTGCCCGGGGCGAGGCGCACGGCGACCGCGCCGACGGCGCGCTCATCGCGCAGCACCAGCCGGTCGGCCTGCTCAAAAGAGGCCGGGACCATGTGCAGCGCGCCGCCCTCGACGCGCATGCCGCGGGCGTTGAGCGGGTCTTTGAGGGCCGCCACGCGGTGCGGGGTGATGACCGCGAACTCGACCTCGTCGAAGCGCGCGCCGCCGCTGAGGCGCTCGAGCAGCGCCGGGGCGCCCGCGGCCCCGAGCGCCAAGCCCAGGGCCGCCGCCACCAGGGGCGGGCCCGGGCGGGGCCCCTCGCTCGGCGCAGCGTGGCTCCGACCGCCGCCCCGCCGCCGGCTCATTGCGAGCCCTCAGCGGCGGGCCCCTCGGCCGACCGGAAGTCGTAGCCGGTGCGCCGCAGCGCATCGACCAGCGTGGGGTCGAGCTGCAGCTGCGCGCCGTCTTTGCCGTGCTTGGCGCGATAGGCCTCCCAGCCGGCGCTGAGCGCGGCGATGACCTCGGGGCGCTCGAGCGCGAGGTTGCGGGTCTGCCCTGGGTCGGCCGCCAGATCGTAGAGGCAGGTGAAGGGCTCGCCGGGCGGGCGGTGGCCGGCGGGCTGCCCGGGGCCGCAGCCCATGTCTTGGCGCAGCAGCGCCCAGGGCGGCTGGATGATCGCCCCGCGGGGCGTCGTCGACTGGGCGCGGGCCACCCCGCCCTCGATGAGCGTCGCGGCCCGGACCTCGGGCGCGGCGCCCCGCAGGATCGGCAGGGCCGAGGCGCCGTCCACCCCGGCCGGCGGCATCGCCCCAACCAGGTCGAGCACGGTGGGCAGGATGTCGACCTGGCTGAGCAGCGCCGGGCTGACCCCAGACCCGAGCCCCGGCACGCGCATGAGCAGAGGGACGTGCACCACGCTGTCCCAGTAGGCGTCGCCGTGGAGCAGCTCGCCGTGGTCGCCCAGCGACTCGCCGTGGTCGGCCACCACGATGACGATGGTCTGATCCCACCGGCCCTTGGCCTTGATGCCGTCGAGCAGCAGCTTGAGGTCGTGGTCGGCCCGCTCGACCGAGTCCCCGTAGGTGCGCCACCAGACCGCGAGGCCGGCCTCGCCCTGCGCGCGCGTGAGCTCTTGCACCTCGTCTTTGGCGACCGGCACGACGCCCTGCTGCTTGGTGCCCCCGGCGTTGCCCGGCAGGTTCTCGCCGGCGCGGTCGCGCCCGGCCTCGTAGAGCGCGTGGTGCACGCCGGTCGGCTCGCTGAGATCGTCCTCGAGCACGAAGGGAAAGTGCGCCGTGCGGCTGTGGAACATGAGGAACAGCGGCCGCGGATCGGCGCGCCCGGCCAGGAACTGCAGCGCCGGGCCGACCGAGCCGCCACCCGGCCCCACCGCGCCCGGGCCGTGGCGGCCGTCGGGGGTGTCGCGGGTGGGCATGTTGATGGTCATCGTCTGAAAGCCGCGGTCGAGGCCATAGTCGGGGCGGAAGCCGCTCGGCGCGTCCATCGTGAAGGCGGCGGTCTCGTAGCCATAGATGCCGAGCACCTCGGGAAGGGTCGGGATGTCAGCGACCAGCCCCTTGTCCCACCCCGTCACGCCGGTCGCGCTGCCGAAGCGCCCGGTGAGCACGGCGGTCAGGCCGGCGAGCGTGAAGGTGCTCGCCGACCAGGCGTTGTCGAAGCGCCAGCCCTCGGCGGCGAGGGCGTCGAGCGTGGGGGTGCGGCCCTTGCCCGGGGCGAGGCCGTAGGCGCCGACGTGATCGCGGCGCAGCGAGCACATCGTGATCAGCACCACGTCGCAGCCCGGGCAGGCCGCCGCGGCGTCGGCGGCCGAGCGGTCGGCGGGCGCGGGGTGGGTGAAGGTGCCCGCGCCCGGGGTGGCGAGGCCGGCCGGCGGAGGCGTGGGTCCGGGGGCCGGGGCGCCGGCCGGGGCGCCGCCAGGGGAGCCCCCCGCCGGGCGCGGGGCCCGTGCGGACCACCACTGGGACAGGCCGACCGCGACCAGCGCCGCGCCGGCGAGGCCAAGGCCGATGGGGAGGGCGCTGGAGGCGCGGGACATCGAGCGCTCGGGGCGGGGGTGAGGCCGGCGGAGGGGGGGGAGGCGGCGGGGCCCGCCGAACGCCCCTTGTGCAGGCGGCGGGGGCGATCCTGCGCCGCGCGCGCCCGCCGTTAGTATCTCCGCGGCGGGCCGGCGCAGCCGCCCGCCGTCCCCGCCACCCCGAGGCCCCATGCCCCCGCGCCGCGCCGCTGATCGCGCCCCGCGCCGCGGCCTCGGCACCGGCCGCAAGCTGCTGTTCAGCGCGCTCACCACCGCCTGCGCGCTGCTCGCGCTCGAGCTGGGCGCCCGCCTCGTCGACCTGCAAGGCCCGCGCTGGCGCCAGCACCAGGGCGTCGACCTGATGGTGAGCCACCCGACCCGCCTGTGGGCGATGGCGCCCGGCGCGCACCGCAGCGGCGCGCTGCTGGCCCAGGTCGGGCAGGCGGGCCTGCGGGGGCCCGCGCTGCCGGCGCCCGCGGCCGGCGACGCCCCCCGGGTGCTGGTGCTCGGCGACAGCAGCTTCTTCGGCCACGGGGTGCGCGAGGCCGAGACCCTGCCCGCCCAGCTCGAAGAGGCCCTGCGCGCCCGCGGGGTTGACGCGCGGGTGCAGAACTTCGGCGTTCCGGGCTACTCGTCGATCCAGAGCCGGGCGCTGCTCGACGAGCAGGGCTGGGCCGCAGACCCCGATCTGGTGCTGATCGGCTCGCTGTGGAGCGACAACAACATCGACGGCTTCCGCGACGCCGACCTGCTGGCGACCCGCCGCCTGCTCGACCAGAGCCGCCTGTCGGGCCTGCGCAGCTTCTTGCTGCTGACCAGCGTGGTCAGCCGCCTGCGCGGCGAGAGGGGCGCTCGCGTCGTGAGCTGGACCTCCAGCAGCGCGTTCCCGAGCGAAGGCCAGCGGCGGGTGCCCCTGCCCGCCTACGCGGCCCAGCTCGACGGCATGGCCCGGGCGGCGGCCGACCGCGGGGTCGGCGTCGCCTTCCTCGCGCCCGCCAACCAAGACATGCTCGGCACCGGCGCAGACGCCGGCGGCGTCGCCCCGGTCTGGGGCGCCTACTTCGAGGCCCAGGCGGCGGTCGCCGCCCACCACGGCGTGCCCCTGGTCCCGCTGGCCGCGGCGCTGGCCGCCAGCGGCAGCGACCCGGCCGCGCTCTTCGTCGACGTGATGCACCCCTCAGCCGAGGGCCACCGCCTCGCCGCCGCCGCGGTGGCCGAGGCCCTGGTCGCGGCCGGCTGGCCCGCCGCCCGCCTGCGCGCCCAGGGCCCGGCCTTCGACCCGGCCACCCTGCCGCCCGACCCCTTCGTCGGCGCGCCCCTGCCCGCGGGCCACCGCAGCCCGCAGCTGCAGCTCTTCGGCGGGACCGGCGCGCCTGACGCTGATCTGCCCCGACCCCTGCCGGGGGCGGACGCCCAGGGGCGGCGCTAAGGCAGCAGCCGGACAGCCAAGCGGCCCGGCCCGCCGCCGCCTCGCGCGCGCCAGGCGGGCCGGCGCGCGGCGCGCAGCGCCGGTCGCGCAGCGACCAAGCCGCCCCGCGGCGCGCGCGGCCGGACAGCCGCCGGCGGCCCCGCCGCCGGGGCGCCCCCGATCAGCGGCGGGGCCGCTCGCCGGGCAGGCTGATGAGATCGGCCGGGCGCGCCCCGCCGTGGCCCTCGTCGTGGCCGTGCCCCTGTGCGTGCGGCGCCCCGCCGCCCAGCACCGGGTGAAAGCCGTGGCCCTCGCGGTGGTGATCGCCGCCGAGCACCGGGAAGCCGGGGCCGAGCACCGGGTGGGCCGGCGCCTCGTGCCCGTGCGCATGACCGTGCCCGTGGCCGCGGCCGTGGAGCGGGTGGGTGCCGGGCTCGATGGGCGCCGAGGCGTCTTCGGGCAGCTCGGCGGGCAGCCAGTCGACCAAGCGCGCGGTCTGCTCAAAGCCGAGCCCGTCGAAGGAGACGCCCAGCAGCACGCCCTCGGCCTCGGGGTGCAGCGCCGCCCGCCGCACCTCGCAGCGCAGCCGCAGGCCCTCGCCGAGCGGCGCCATCAAGGTGCCCGCCACGTGCAGGCCCAAGAACTCGTCGGCCGGCTCGCGGGTGTGCAGGTGCAGCGAGGCCCCGACCGGCGAGAGGTCGAGCACCGCCATCGGCGCCCCGAGCCCGGCCGGCGCGGTCGCGAGCGGCTCAAAACGCCAGCCCGGCCCAAGCTCCCACCGGGGGAGCAGGCGGCGGTCAGAGCCCTCGACCGCCCGCGGCAGGTCGAGCAGCCACCCGCCGTTGCGGTCGGTGCGGACCGCGCACTCGGCGAGGTAGGCCTGCCCGGCGACCTCCCACCGCAGCCAGGCCATCGGGCGGGTCGGCGGGGCCAGCGTGCCCTGCACGTGAAAGGGCGTGCGCCCCGTGTCGGGGTCGGGGCGGCCCAGCTTGCCGCGCACCCGCTCGCCGTCGACCTCGACCCCCACCTCGGGCAAGAACCGCGCCAAGGTGCACATCAGCGCGAAGCGGTCGCCGCTGGGGTGCCCGTCGAGCAGGCCGGTGCGGCCCTCGACCTTGTCGGCGGCGAAGGCGACGAGCCCGTCGGCGCGCCACTGGGCGAAGCGCAGGTGGCGGCGGGGCGCGGGGTGGCCGTCGTGGTGCAGGGTGCGCAGCATGGGGCCTCCGGCGCGGGGCAGCCCGTCGGGGCAGCGCCCACAATGTACTCTGGCCAACCGCCTGCGTGGCCCATCTTGGGGGGTCGCCCCCACCGGCGTCCACCGCAGACCGCGGCGGAGCTGACCCCGGCCAGCGCTGCGCTATGCTCGCCCCATGTCGGCCCTCCCCCGCAGCAGCACCGCGCCCGCACCCGCCCTCGCCGGCGGCGCTCCGCTCGGCCCGCCGACCGCGCCGCTGCTCCCCCGGGCGCCGGTCGAGGGCCTGATCGAGGCCAAGCCCGGCAACCAGCCCGAGAGCCGCTGGCGCGACCCGCGCAAGAACGTCGAGATCAACATCGGCAAGGCCTGCAACAACCGCTGCGTCTTCTGCATCGACGGGCTGCCCAAGGCCGAAGACCGCTCGTACATGCCCTGGCCGCAGATGCAGGCCGAGCTCGACCGCTGGGCGGCCGAGGGCTACCGCAGCGTCGGCTTCCTCGGCGGCGAGCCGACGACCTACCCCTGGCTGACCGAGGCCATCACCCACGCGCGCAGCGTGGGTTTTACGCGGGTGACCATCGCGACCAACGCCACGAAGCTGCGCCTGCGCCACTTCGCCGACAAGCTGCTCGACGCCGGCCTGACCCGGGTGACCTGCTCGATGCACGGCCACACGCCCGAGCTCGAAGACAAGCTCACCCGCGTGCCCGGCAACTTCCACAAGAAGCTCGACGCGCTGCGCTACCTCGCCGCCCGGCGCCGGGCCGACCCCTCGATCCTGCCCGACGGGCTCAGCGTCAACATCGTGCTCAACGGGTGGAACCACCACCACCTGCCGGCGATGCTGCGCTTCTTCTACGAGAAGGTCGGGGTCGACGACCTGCGGGCCAACTTCATCCGGCCTGAGGGCTACGCCGAGGGCGACGCCGACCTCACGCCCCGCTACGCCGAGGTGGTCCCCAACCTGACCAAGGCGATCATCTTGGCCGAGCGGCACTTCAAAAAGGTGTTCACCTTCGGCGGCTTCCCGATGTGCGTGCTGCCCGCGCCCCTGCGCCGCGACCACGACCTGCTCAGCCGCACCATGGGCGAGTACCGCGACCTGTCGACCGCCTGCTCGATCCGCAGCGACGGCGGCGATCTCACCGCGCCTGGGCGCGCCTTCGTCGAGGGCAGCTGGGTGCAGCACCCCAAGTCGAGCACGGTGCACTTTGACGAGGCCGAGAGCCGGGCCCGCTTCAACTGGCAGGACCGCAAGCGCCACGATCTGAAGGGCCACCCCGAGGCCTGCGGCGGCTGCGAGCTCAACCACGTCTGCGAGGGCGTGTGGAAGGGCTATCTCGACATCTGGGGCGTCGGCGGCTTCACGCCGGTGCGCCTCGCTGAGACCGCGCTCGGCGGCCGCTGAGCAGCACGAGGACGCCCTTGCCTGATCCCTCGACCGCCGGCACCGCCCCGGCCGGGCTCCCTGGCGGCGGCCTGCGCCTCGTGCAGCTGCTGCTGGCGCTGGCCCTGCTGCAGCTGCAGCTGCTCGAACCGCCGCCGGCCCCGGTCCTGCTGCTGCCGGCCCCGCCCGCGCCGCGGCCCGCGCCCGTGCCCGGCCTCGAGCCCCCCTTCGCCGGCAGCATGACGCCCGACGACGTGGCGCGGGGCATCCTCGCCCTGTCGGCCCGGCCCGCGTCCGCCGGCGGCCTGCGCGAGGCGCAGCGCGCCGCCCTGCGCGCCCCGGTGGCCGAGGCCCGCGCCGCCCGGGCCGAGGTCGACCGCCTGCGGGCCGAGGTCCGCGCCGCCCGCGCCGGCCTGCGCACGGCCGGCCTCGCCCTGCTGGCCGCGGCCCCGCCGGCGGCCCGCGCCGCCGCCCGCGCGGAGGCCCGATGAGCGCCTGGCTCGACCGCCTCGTGATCCTCGCGCTGCTCGGCGCGCTGCTGCTCGGCCTGCGCCAGCGCCTCGACCCCGCCGCGGGCGCCCTGCTGCTGCCCCTGCTGCGGCCGGGCGCCGGCGCCGACGTGCTCATGGGCCCCGGCGCCGAGGCGCGGGCGGTGGCCGCCGAGGCGGCGGCGGTCGGCGAGCTCATCACCATCGAGGACCTGATCCGCGCCTGTTGGGCGCTCAGCGCGGGCCCCGCGGGCCTGCCCGGCGCCCCGCCGCTGAGCGCCGCCGAGCGCGAGGCCCTGCGGCCCCTGGTCGAGCGGGCCGACCAGCAGCGCCGGGCCTTGCTGGCGGTCGAGGCCGAGCTGGCCGCGGCCGAGGGCCGGCTCGGCGCAGCGGCGGCGGCGGCGGCCGGCGGCCTCGACCCGTCGCAGCGGGCCACCATCCTGGGCGAGCGCGACCAGATCAGCGTCGGCGG
>JBJONS010000649.1:0-4844 GCA_046051725.1 Pseudomonadota bacterium
TTCGGGCCGGCGGGCGCGCGCCTGTCTCGGCCCCGAGCCGCCCGCCGGGGGCGTTGCGGTGGGCGGCCAGCCCCCCGCCCACCTTCTCTGCCGGGGAGATCGCCTCAGTCGGTGAAGCCCACGTCGATCTCTTCGAGGTCGGTGGCGTAGAGCACCCGGCCGTCGGGCCCGTCGAAGGGCACGTTCTCGGCGCCGACCACCCACCGCAGGCTGCTGACCGTCTCGCTGGCCGGGGCCACCGGCTCGAGCGCGCCCGCGTCGTTTTCGCGCAGCACGGTCGGGCCCAGGCCCTCCCAGTCGGCGGCCACCGCGTAGACCTGCACCTCGCTGTCGGGCCGGCTGTCGCAGGCGCCGCTGCCGGTGCGCTCGAAGATGGTCCAGGTCACGGTGAAGTCGTAGAGGCAGTCGGCGCAGTCGGTGACCGCCGGGCTGAGCTCGCCTTGCCAGCTCGCGGTGCTCATCACCTCGCTCGGCGTCTCGCTCTCGGCCCAGGCGCAGCCGCGGGTGCCGCGCCCCTCGCGGTCGACGGGGTCGATCTCGCCGCCGCCATCACCGCCGTCGGACCCGTCGGACCCGTCGGACCCGTCGCCGCCGTCCGCGCCGTCGCCGCCGTCGGACCCGTCGCCGCCGCCGTCGCCCCCGCCGTCGGGCGCGCCGTCGTCGCCCTCTTCGCCGTCTTGGCCGCCGACCTTGTCGCTGTCGACGCAGCCGCCGCCGAGCGCGCCGGCGAGGCCCGCCCCCAGCAGCAGCGCGCCCCGCGCCCCGGTCGCCGCCCACCAGCCCGCGGCCCAGGCCGCCAGCCCACCCGCGCCCGTGCCCGCACCCTCAGCCCCCGTCCGCTCGACCCGCATCGCGCCCCTCCAGGCCGGGCCGCGCCCCGCCGCGCCCAGCCTGTCCGCCCGGCTGCCCGCCGTCCACCGCCGCGCGGCCCGCCGCCTCGACCGCGCCGCACGCCCCCGTGCAGCTCTGCAGACGCCGAGCGCGCCGCCCACGCCGGAGCCCCGCCCGCTTCGCCGTGATCCGCCGCGCGGTGCCCGCGCCCGCCGCCCCGCGCCGCCCCGCGCCGGTGCAGCCCCGCAATACGGCGGCCCCGCCAGGAGCCGCCATGCCCCGCGCCCGCCCGCCCGCCGCCGCCCCGCGCCCCGAGGACGCCCCCGCCGACGCGATCTCTGGCCTTGGGCCCACCACCGAGGAGGCCGCCGCCGACGCGATCTCTGGCGTCGTGCCCACCGCCGAGGACGAGCTGCCCTTCGACCTGCTCGCCCGCGAGCTGCTGGCCGCCGCCCGCGGGCGCCGCAGCCAAGCGGCCTGGTCCAAGCGCCTCGGCTACCGCAGCAACGTCGCCTGGGCCTGGGAGCAGGGCCGCCGCTGGCCCACCGCCGCCGAGGCCCTGCGCGCCTGCGCCGCCGCCGGGGTCGACGTGCCCGGCGCGATCACCGGCTTTTATGGGCGCCGCCCGGCCTGGCTCGAGGGCCACGATCCGACCACCACCGCCGGCGTCGCCGCCTTCCTCGAAGATCTGCGCGGCAACGTCAGCCTCACCGATCTGGCCAAGCGGGCCGGCGCCTCGCGCTTCAGCCTGAGCCGCTGGCTCTCGGGCCTGACCGAGCCCAAGCTCCCCGATCTGCTGCGCTTTGTGCAGGCGGCCAGCCTGCGCGCCGTCGACCTGCTCGCCGTGCTCGCCGATCCGGCGTCCCTGCCGATCGCCGGGCCCCTGCACGCCCGCCTCGACCTGCACCGGCGCGCCGCCGCCGAGGCCCCCTGGCTGCAGGCCGTCGTGCACGGCCTCGAGCTCGCCGACTACCAGGCCCTTCCCGCGCATGAGGCCGGCTGGCTCAGCGCCCGCCTCGACCTGCCGCCGGGCGAAGAGGATCGGTGCCTCGCGCTGCTGAGCGACGCCGGGCGGATCCGCTGGCGGGCCGGCCGCTGGGTCGCCCACGAGGCCATGGTCGACACCCGCCCGCGCCCCGAGGTCGGCCGCGCGCTCAAGGCCCACTGGGCCCGGGTCGGCGCCGACTACGCGCTTGCGGGCAAGCCCGGACAGTTCTCCTACAACGTCTTCTCGGTGAGTACGGCCGACTTCGAGCGCATCCGGGCCGCCCACCTCGACTACTTCCGCCTGCTGCGCAGCATCGTCAGCGCCTCACAGCCCGAAGAGATCGTCGCGGTCGCCAATGTCCAGCTGTTCGCCCTGGCCCCGCCGCCGCCGCCGCCGCCGCCGCCCGCGGCCCCCGGACGGCCCCGCCGGGGCCCGGCGCCACCCCGATCACGATCCCCTGTTTGACGTGCCGCACGTCATCCTCAGGCTCGGAGGCCGTCGTTCTGGACCGCTGCGGCACGGCGCCGCGCCTGTGGTAGCGTCTCGCTCCGCTGCCGGTGGTCGCCTCCGCCGGCCCGCGGCCGGCCGCGCCCGCCGCGCCCGCCTCCCCTCCCTGATCGTCCCCGCGCAGGCCCGTCCCCCGGGCCGTCCGCCCCGCCCGCCCCGGCGGGCGCCCGCGCCGCTCCAGTCTGGTCCGCCGGAACCCGGCCACCCGCCGCCGGTCCCGGCGCCCCGCGCCCCTTCTCCCTGACCGCCCTTCAGCCCCGTGGCGACGCCCCATCGACGCCCTCCGGAGGATCTGCCCATGACCACGCCCCCAGGGTCCACCCAACCCGGCGCGCCCCTCCGCGCCCGCCTCTCCCTCCGCGCCGCGCTGGGCGGCTTGGCCGTGATCCTCGGCCTCGCCACCGTGCCCGCCGCCGTCCACGCCGCTTGGCCCGACGGCTACGAGGGCCGGGTCGCCCACATGAACGCCCTGCGGCAAGACTTCGCCTACACCGGCGTCTCGCTCGAGAACGCCGTCCAGAAGGCCCTGTACGACAAGGCCTGCGCGATGAAGTCCTCGACCGCGTGCAGCTACGCGAGCTGGTTCGGCCCGAGCGGCGGCGACCTGCAGAAGGCGGCCGACTTCTACGGCCCCAAGTGCAACAGCGGCGATCCCCAGGCTTGCACTTTTGTCGCGATCAGCCTCACCCGCGACGACAACAACAACTTCCAGGCCAAAGACGCCAAGCGCGCCTTCTCGCTCTACGAGAAGACCTGCACCACCAAGGCCTATGCCCCGGCCTGCGCCGGCATGGCCGAGCTGATGATGCGCGGCCAGGGCACCAGCAAAGACTACACCAGCGCGCTGAAGCGGGCTGAAGAGGCCTGCAAGGCCGAAGATCCCTACGGCTGCCACCTCGCCGGCGAGATCTACCTCGGCGGCCTCGGCACCAAGGTCGACCCGGTCAAGGCGCTCAGCAACTTCAAGACCGCCTGCAAGGGCAGCGTGCCCCACGCGTGTCTGCAGGCCGCGGTGGTCGAGGCCCAGTCGGGCGCGGCCAAAGACCCGGCCAAGGCCATCGCGACCTTCACCAAGTTCTGTGAGCAAGACAAGTTCACCGCGGCTTGCTACCAGCTCGCCAAGGCCTACGAAGACGGCCGCTTGGTCGAGCGCAACTACGAGAAGGCCGAGACCTACTACAAGAACACCTGCGACGTCGGCGACATCGAGGGCTGCTTTGGCCTCGCCCGCCTCTACGAAGACGGCAAGGTCGAGAGCGCGGCCGGCGCCGAGCAGGCCGTTAGCATCTACGACAAGGCCTGCAACGCCGGGAACACCGACGCCTGCGCCCGCCTGGGCAAGCTCTACATCAAGGGCAAGGGCGTGGCCAAAGATGTGCAGGTGGGCGTCGGCTTCATCAACCGGGCCTGCGAGGCCAAAGACGCCGATTCGTGCGATGTGTTGGGCCAGCTCTACGAGGCCGGCAACGGCGTCGACATGAACCTGACCAAGGCCGGCGAGTACTACGACCAGGCCTGCAAGTCCGGCGTGGGCCGCGGCTGCTTCCACCTCGCCAAGCTCTACCAGCTCGGCAAGGGCGTCAACCAAGACCTCACCACCGCCGGCAAGCTGTTCGACAAGGCCTGCGCCACCGGCCACGGCGCCAGCTGCAGCAAGCTCGCCGCCGGCTACATGAGCGGCGAGGGCGTGCCCAAAGACCTGAAAAAGGCCGCCGAGCTGCTCGACAAGGGCTGCACCAGCGGCGATGGCGACGGCTGCGTCAAGCTCGGCGGCATGTACGCCGAGGGCAAGGGTGTCACCAAAGACCTCGCGAAGTCTTCGGCCTACTACGACACCGCCTGCCGCAACGAGAGCGGCATGGGCTGCTACTACCTCGCCAAGGCCTACGAGAAGGGCGAGGGCGTGACCCAAGACTTCAAGATGGCCGTCCAAGCCTACAAAGACGGCTGCCGCGTCAAGTACGAGCAGGCCTGCTCTGAGGGCGGCACCGTGATGTTCCAGGCGAAGTTCCAAGAGATCTTGGACCGCGCCTGGGAGTCCAAGATCTGCCAAGTCTGGACCATCGTGCCCGGCAAGGACGACAGCACCAAGCTCGTCGCCGACGTGCGCGGCGACCAGTTCAACCTGCTCGAGGGCCCGTTCAAGGGCCAGACCCTGACCCCCCAGAAGGTCGGCGTCGACTTCGAGAAAGAGAAGAAGTTCCGCGGCATCACCAAGTGGGCGGTGCCCGGCCCCAACGGCCCGGTCAACTTCCGCCACTTTGACGTGTGGGACAGCGAAGACGACCCGATCGACGCCTTCCCCGGCGACCTGTCCCGCTCGCCCGACCGCCAGGGCGCGACCAACCTCGTCTACAACCGCGGCGAAGAGGTGGTGCAGCGCAACGCCGAGCCCGACAAGTGCGTCTTCCCCAACAAGGCGCCGATGTTGACGACCGAGCACTGCAGCGAGCTGCAGGCCCTGCTCGCCGCCCAGCTCGTGAGCACCTGCAAGGGCGAGTGAGCCGCTGACCGGCCG
>JBJONS010000650.1:0-3421 GCA_046051725.1 Pseudomonadota bacterium
GTAGGTCGTGAGCGTGTAGCCAATGTACTGCGGGCCAAAGCTGCGCAGGCGGGCCACGGTCTGCTCAAGCGTCAGGCCCTCGGCGTGGGCGTCGAGCAGCAGCACCTCGCAGCCCGCCGCCTCGAGGATGCCGGCGACGTACAGCAGCGAGAGCGACGGGAAGATCCCGTAATTCTCTTTGACGGTCTTGATGCCCGGCTCGTTGCGGACCGGCCCGTAGGGCGGGTACACGAGGGCGAAGCGCAGGCCCTGCAGGGCGGGCTGGGGACGGGCTGGGGGTCGGCTCGGTGCCATGGGCCCTCCGCGGGGGTGTGCGGGCGCCGCCGGTGGTGCTGGGCGACACCGCAGTTGTACCCCAACCGGCGGGCCGCGCCGCCGGGCGCCGCCTCCGCGAGGGTGCTAGGCTCTGCGGCCGGAGGCTCCATGACCGACCCCGTTGATCCGCCAGACGCTGCTCCCGCCGCGCTGCCCGCGCTCGCCCCCGCCACCGCGCTGGGCCTGCCCTCGGGTCGGCGGCTCATCGTCGAGGTCGGCGAGGTCGAGCGCCTGCTGCTGCACGCCCCCAACGGCGAGATCGAGCTCAGCATCGAGCTGACCCCGGCCGGCCCGGTGCTCAAGGCCCGGGCGCTGCGCCTCGACCTCGAGGCCACCGAGTCGGTGCGCCTCGCGGCCCCCACGGTCTCGATCGAGGCCGGCGAGCGGCTCGACCTGCGCTCGGGCGGCGGCGTCGAGCTCACCGCCGAGCAGGACGTCGTGGTGCTCGGCGCCATGATCCACCTCAACTGAGCGCCCCCCGCTCGAGAGGGCGTTGATGAAGCGGCTGCACTTCGAGGCCCTCGCGCCGGTGTGCCCGGCCTGCCGCGCGCCCGGCGCCGCGGCCCCCCTGCGCGTCGCGGCGGTCGAGCGCGCGACCACCGCCGGCGGCGACTGGATCGACCTGCTCGAGGGCATGCTCGAGTGCACCAACCCCGACTGCCTGCGCGAGTACCCGGTGCTCGACGGCGTGCCGATGCTGGTGGCCGACATGAGCGGGCTCTTGCGCAGCAGCCCGCTGCACTTCGCGTTCCGCGAAGACATCGGCCCGCGCGTGCTCTCGGCCCTGGTCGACGGCGCGGGCCCCGACAGCGAGCTCGAGCGCCTGCTGCGCTTCTTGAGCCACTACGCGCCCGACCACTACGGTGACCTCGACCCCGATCCCTGCCCCGGAACGGCGTCCGCCGCGCCGATCACGCAGCTCGTGGCCGCCGCGGTCGAGGCGGTGGGCCCGCTTGGCGCCCTCCCCGCCGGCCCGGCCGGGCTGCCCCTGGTCGCCGACCTCGGCTGCGGGGTCGGCCGGGGCAGCTTCGCCCTCGCCGCGGCCACCGGCGGGCTGGTGGTCGGCGTCGACCTCAACCTCGCGATGCTGCAGCTCGCCAGCCGGGCCCTGCGCCGGGGGCGGGCCCGCTACCCGGTGCGGCGGGTCGGCATGGTCTACTCGTGGCGCGAGCACCCGGTCGACCTGCCGGGGGCCGAGCGGGTCGACTTCTGGATGGCCGACGCCCACGCCCTGCCCTTCGGCGACGCCAGCCTCGGGCTGGTCACCAGCCTCAACCTCATCGACTGCCTCGGCGACCCGGCGGCGCACCTGCGCGAGCTCGACCGGATCACCGCGCCAGGGGGCAAGCTCGCGCTCTGCACCCCCTACGACTGGTCGCCCAACGCCACGTCGGCGCCGGGCTGGATCGGCGGCCACAGCCAGCGGGCGGCCGACGGCGGGGCGTCCGAGCCGCGGGCCCGCGCGCTCTTCGGCGGCCCGCTGATGCCGCGGCTGCGGCTGCAGGCCGAGGTGCACGCCCTGCCCTGGCAGCTGCGCGTGCACGACCGCAGCACCATGCACTACCAGACCCACCTGCTGGTCGGAGCGGCCGGGTGAGCCGGCTCCGCCCCGCCGACGCCCTGCCGGTGCTGCTCTGGCTGCTCGGCGCCGCATTCCTCGTCTGGTGGGCCGGCCAGAACCCAAGCAGCGACGGCTTTCAGAACGAGTACCTGCACCACGGCAACGCGCTCGACCTGTGGGGCGCCCTGCGCGACCTCGACCAGTACCACCTGCGCTGGTACGCCTACACCGGCTACTGGCCTTTTGGGCTCTATGTCGTTCCCTGGCCGGCGATGGCGGTGCTCGGCCCCACCCGCCTCGCCCTGCTGCTCGGCAACCTCGTGCACCTCGCCGCGCTGCTGTGGGGGGCTTGGCGGCTCGGGCGCACCCTGCACGCCCCGCTGGCCCCGGCCCTGCTGCTGTTGTGCCCCGGTGTCTTTGGCGCGCTGGTGCGGATCGAGCCCAACCTCGCCACCGTGGGCTGGACCGCCGCCGGCCTCGCCTGCCTGGTCGAGAGCCAGGGCCTGCGCAGCCGGCGCTGGGCGCTCGGCTGGGGGCTCTGCCTGGGCCTCGGCCTGATGTTCGACCGCCTGACCGTCGGCTTCTTCCTCGTGCCGGCGGTCGTGCCGCTGGCGCTCAGCGCCGGCTCCAAAGAGCGGCGCAACCTCGCCCTGGCCGCCGCGGCGGCGCTCGCGCTGACCGTCGCCTGGTACCGCGAGTTCGCCCTGCGCCAGAGCGCCGAGCTCATCGAGCAGGTGCCGGTCGGCGAGATTGACGCCGCTGGCGACGTCTTTGCCGCCACGGGCCCGCTGCGGCACCTGTATTACCTGCTCAGCCTCGTCGATGGGCAGGCCGGGCCCCTGATCGGCGCGCTGGCCGTGCTCGGCGTCGTCGACTGCCTGCGCCGCGCCCGCCGCGACGGGCTGCCCCGGGCCGAGGCCGCCCTGCTCTGGGCCGCCCTGCCCGCGCTGGTCTTCTTCTCGCTGCTCGCCAAGAAGCAGCCCTGGTACACGCTGCCCGCGCTCGCGCCCCTCGCGGTGCTCGCCGCGCAGCGCCGGTACCTGCCGCTGATCGGCCTCGCTGGCGGGCTCTGGGCCTTCGGCGCCCAGGGCCTCGGCGCGCTGCCCGCCGGCTTCCCGGCCGGGGATTGGCTGCCCGCGGCCTGGGTGGCGCCCCGCTACACGCTGGCCCGCCCGCCGAGCGGCGAGCGCTGGCCGGTCGACGAGGCGCTGGCGACCCTGCCCGCCGCCGAGATTGACCACCTGCTGGTCTTCTCTGAAGACGAGCGGCTGTTTGAGGGCTTCGTGGCGCTGATGGCCCGCGAGGCGCTGCCGGGCGCCAAGGTCGACAGCCTCGTCGGCAACCCGACCGGCGTCTACGAGCTGCTCGACGAGCAAGACGCCGTGCTGCTCGTCGGAGCGCCGGGCAGCGGCTGGCCCGACGCCGCCCGCATCGAGGCCCAGCTGGTGGCCGACCACTACCGCCTCGCCGACCTGCCGCCGGTGGCCGACGCCGTCGCCGGAGAGGGCGCCGAGCTGCAGCTCGCGGGCCGCTGGCCGGCCGGCG
>JBJONS010000651.1:0-5905 GCA_046051725.1 Pseudomonadota bacterium
ATGCGCCTGTGCTTCCGGGTGGTCGACGCCGACTGCAACCCGGTCGTGGGCGCCGCGGTGGACGTCTGGCACACCAACCTCGCCGGGCTGTACTCGGGCGAAGAGGCCGCCGAGATGTGCACGGGCAGTGACGCCGCGGCGCTGGCCGGCCGCTGGTTCCGCGGGGTCCAAAACACCGACAGCGAGGGCAAGGTCTTCTTCAACTCGTGTTTTCCGGGCTGGTACAGCAGCCGCGCGGTCCACATCCACCTGCTGGTGCGGGTGGGCGGCGAGGCCTTCGTGATCACCCAGGTCTTCTTCGCGAGTGAGCTGCTCGAGGACATCTTCAGCAACCAGCCCGAGTACGCCGCCTTTGGCCAGCCCAACGTCAGCAACGACGAGGACAGCCTCATCGCCGACGCCGATCCCGACATGCTGCAGATGAACACCGCCCGGCAGGCCGACGGCGCGCTGCTCGCGTACAAGACCCTCGTGGTGCGGAGCAGCCGGTCCGAGAGCATCTGCGCGGTCTGAGGCCCAGGTGACGGCCCGCGCCGGGCCGAGGGGAGGGGAGATGGCTGATCCGCGGGTCCTGGTGGTCGAGGACGACCTGGAGCTCTCCGCGCAGATCTGCGCGCACCTTCGCGCGATCGGCTGCGAGGTGATCTGCTGGACCGAGGGCCACCACATCGTCGAGGACATGCCTCCAGACGTGGATCTCATCGTGCTCGACCTCGGGCTGCCCCGGGTGCCGGGCACGGTGGTGCTCCAAGAGCTGCGCAAGGCCAGCGACACCCCGGTGCTCGTGCTCAGCGCCCGCCAAGAGACCACCGACAAGGTCGAGGCCCTGCGCCTCGGCGCCGACGACTACCTGACCAAGCCCTTTTGGCCCGAAGAGCTGCAAGAGCGGGTGCGGGCCCGGCTGCGCCGCCCGGCCCTGCAGCGGGCCGATCTGCTCAAGGTCGGCGCGCTGGAGCTCGATCTGGTGCGCCGCGAGGCCCGGGTGGGCGACCGGTCGGTGGCGCTGACCCGGGTCGAGTTCGAGTTCGTGTTCGCCCTCGCCCGCCGCCCCGGCGCGGCCGTCCCGCGGCGTTGGCTGGTGAACAACGTGCTGGACGCCGATCTTGAGGGTGGCGAGCGCACGCTCGACGTGCACGCCTCGCGGCTGCGCAAGAAGCTCGGCCCTGGGCTGCTCGAGACGGTCTGGGGCGTCGGCTACCGGCTCGCCGCGCCATGAGGCTGCGCCTGCGCGGGCGGCTCGGCCTGAGCTTGGGCGCGCTGCTCGCCGCCCAGCTCGCCGCGCTGTTCGCCTGGGATCTGGCCTCGCGCAAGGACGCGGCGGCCCGCACGCTGGTCCGCATCGCCCTGCACGCGGTGGACGACGCCGACGAGCGCGAGGCCTGCGCCGCCGACCCGGCCGGCTTCGCCGCGGCGCTCACCGCCCGGGCAGACCGGGGCCCGGGGCGCGGGCGGGGGCCTCCGCCGGGTCCGCCGTCCGACGAAGGGGGTGAGGGGGGGCCGCCCCGCCCCCCACGGCCGGGGGACGGGCCGGGCCGCTTCGGCCCCGACGCGCGCCACATGGCCCTGCGCTACGCCGTCCTCGACGAGGCAGAGGTCAGTGCCCTGCCGCTCGATCCCCTCGATGAGGTCGAGGGCGCGCGGGTGGTCGACGGCGCGGCCCTCGGCCAGCGCGTGGCGGCGGTGGTGCCCACCGGGCTCGTCGGGCCCTGCGCCTACCTGCGGATCGACGGCGGCACGACCCCGGGCTTCCTCGGCGCGGTGCTCCCGGCCGATCCGCTGTGGGTGCTGCCGGCGATCGCCGCGGTGGTCTGGAGCCTGCTCGCGCTCGGGCCCACCGTCGGGCGGGTGCGGCGCCTGCGCGGGGCGGTCGCCGCGACCAGCGGCCTCGACGGGCCGTCTGTGCCGGTGGAGGGCGACGACGAGATCGCCGACCTGGCGGTCGCCTTCAACGAGGCCGCCGCCAAGCTGCGGGCGGCGGCCGCCGAGCGCGCCCAGGCCGAGCAGGCCCTGCGGCGCCACGTCGCCGACCTGACCCACGACCTGCTCATCCCCTTGACCGTGCTGCAGGGCCACCTCGCCGCGATGCAGGCGGCGGGCGGCCAAAGCCCGGCGCTGGGCAGCGCGATGGACGAGGCCCACACCATCGGCGGCCTGGTGCAGAACCTCGCGCTGGCCGCCCGCCTCGACAGCGGTGAGCGGCCGCTGGTGCTCGGGCGGGTGGCGCTCAACCCGCTGCTGGACCGGGTCGCGGCCCGCCACCGGCCGATCGCCGGGCCCCGCGGGGTCGAGGTGGGGGTCGGCCTCCCCGAAGAGCCGCTGGCGGCGCGGGCCGATCTGAGCCTGCTCGAGGCCGCGATCAGCAACCTCTGCCACAACGCGGTCCGCTACAACCGGCCCGGCGGGCACGTCGCCCTGCTGCTCGAGCTGGCCGAGGACGACCCGACGCAGTTCGAGATCACCGTGCTCGACGATGGTCCGGGCATTGAGGCCGCGCTGCTGCCCACCCTGTTGCAGCGCGGCGCCCGGGGCGACAGCGCCCGCCGTGGCGAGCCGGGCGGCCAGGGCCTCGGCCTGGACATTGTGCAGCGGGCTGCGCGCCTGCACGGCTACACCCTGCGTTTTGACGGCGCCGAAGGGGGCGGGCTGCGGGTGTGCCTGCGCGGCCCCCTGGACGCCGGCGGCGCTTAGCGGGGCCGGCCGACCCGCCGCAGCAGGCCGGCGCGCTCGACCTGCGCGAGGAAGGTGGCGTAGAGCGCGTCGGTCTGGTCGCGGCGGTCAAAGGGCGTGCCGCCCAGGTGGGCCGCCACCCAGGCCTCGAGCTCGGGCTGGCCGCTGCCCTGGCCGACCGCGGCGCCCAAGGCCAAGCACACCGGGTCGTTGAGCGCGTCGTCGCTGACCTCGACCGGCGGCAGGTCGGGCGCGGGGTGGGGCGCGTCGGCGGCCATCGCCTCGAGGTCGAAGATGTCGAAAAGCGGGTCGGCGGCCGCGTCGCGCGCGGTCAGCGGCCCGAGCGCGAACAGCGCCCGCAGCATGCTGATGTACGAGGTGTGGTCGCAGGGGGTGTTGTGCACGAAGCCGGGCTTGACCCAGGGGGAGACCAGCAGGGTCGGCACCCGGAAGCCCGCTTGGCCAAAGCCCTGATCGGCGCGCATGTCGGGGAAGGTCGGCGGCGGAACGTGGTCGAAAAAGCCGCCGTGCTCGTCATAGGTGATGAGCAGCAGCGTGCGCTGCCACTGGGGGCTGGCCCGCAGCGCCTCGTAGATCTGGGCGAGGAAGAGCTGCCCGGCCAGCGGGTGGGCCGGCGGGTGGTCGTCGTTGCGGCCGAAGATCGGCTCGATGACGTTGACGTTGGGCAGGCTGCCCGCGGCGGCGCGGGCGAAGAAGTCGTCCATGTCGCCGAAGTCGTCGACCCCCACCGCCACGTCGCCGACCAGCGGCAAGAAGGGCAGGTTGTTGTAGAAGCAGGCCCAGGTGTGCCCGGCCGCGGTGACCAGCGGGTAGACGCTGGGCGAGGGCTCGGGGGGCAGGTCGTTGCTGGTCGCCCCGCCGGACTGCCCGGTGTGCAGGTAGAAGCGGTTGGGCCAAGTGCCGGCCAGCAAGGCGCAGTGCCAGTGGTCGGCGAGCACGAAGTGGTCGGCGAGCGTGTGCGAGACCACGAGGCGCTCGCCGGTCCAGTAGCCCATGACCTCGTGGGCCTCGTCGGGGTGCCGCGCGTGCATCTCGCGGACGAAGCCGTCGTTTCGGCCCTCGGCCCACTGGTTGTGACACGAGCCCCAGGAGTGCGGCGGGTCGGCGAGGCAGTCGACCGCGGTCGGGAAGACCGGCACCGGCGCGCCGTCGGGCATCGGGTTGCTCATGTCGGCGCGGAGGCCCTCGACCCCCTCGTCGCCGTCGAGCAGCGACCGGCTGCCGAAGTAGTGGTCGAAGGAGCGGTTCTCCATCATCACGACGACGACGGTGTCGATCTTGCTGCGGATCAGCGCCCAGCCCTCGAGGGCGGGGCCGGGTGATCCCCCGGTGTCAGCGCTGCCGGCGCCGCTGTCCGACCCGCTGCCGGCGCCGGTCGCGTCGTTGCCGGACGGCGCGCAGGCCACCGCGGCGAGGCCGCCGAGCAGGCTGCGGCGGTCGAGCACCAGGGGCGGCGGGAGGGTTGGGCGTCGCGGCAAGGGTCACCTCGCGCGCAGTCTACCCCGCGCGGCGGGGCGCCCCGCCGGGTGCTCAGCCGCCGCTGACGCTGCGCAGCGGGCCTGCGGTGCGCTGAAGCGCCGCCTGCAAGGCTTCGATCGGGTCGGCTGGTAGGCCCGCGCGCAGCTGGCGCTGGGCGGCGGCCTGCTCGGCCCCGACCAGACGCTCGGCGCCGCGGGCGAAGCTGTGCCGCACGTCGAGCGGCGGCCAGAGGTCGAGCGCGGCGAGGCGGGCGTCGAGGCGCAGCTCGGCGTTGGCGGCGCCCTCGACCTCTTGCTGGAGCAGGGCGTCGACGGGGTGGCCGGTCTCGGTGAGCAGGGTGGCGAGGATCGACAGGCTGCCGCCCTCTTGCAGCGCGCGGCCCGCGGCGAAGAAGCGGCGGGCCCGCTGGACGGCTGCGAGGTCGACCCCGCCGGCCAGCTCGCGGCCGCCGGTCGGCGCCACGGCGTTGTGGGCGCGGGCGAGGCGCGAGAGCGAGTCGACCAGCAGCAGCACGTCGCGGCCCTGCTCGACCATGCGGCGGGCCCGCTCGAGCACGATCTCGGCGACCTGCACGTGGCGGGCCGGGGGCTCGTCGAAGCTGCTCGAGATGATCTCGGCGCCGGGCAGGGCGGCGGCGTAGACGGGCACCTCTTCGGGGCGCTCGTCGACGAGCAGCACCAGCACGGTGACCTCGGGCTGCTGGGCCATCGCGGCCCGGGCCAGCTCGCGCAGCAGGCTGCTGCGGCCGGAGCGGGGCGGGGCGAGGATCAGCACCCGCTGCCCGAGCCCGAGCGGCAGCAGCAGGTCGATCAGGCTGAGGCTCGGCTCGGCGAGGCCGAGGTGCAGCGCGCGGTGCGGCGTGGTCGGGCTGAGGTTGTCGAAGAGCAGCTTGTCGCGCTCGGCCTCGGGGCTGCGGCCGTTGACCTGCTCGATCTTGATCAGCGCGAAGTAGCGCTCGCCTTCTTTGGGGGCCCGCACCGCGCCGACGATGAGATCGCCGGTGCGGAGGTTGAAGCGGCGGATCTGGGAAGGGGAGACGTAGACGTCGTCGGGACCGGGGAGGTAGTTGCAGTCGGGCGCTCGCAGGAAGCCAAAACCGTCGGGGAGGGTCTCTAACACGCCGCTGCCGCGGGCCCCGGCCGCCCCCGCTCGCTTGCGCACGATCTCGAAGATCAGCTCTTGCTTCTTGAGCGCGGCGGCGTTTTCGACGCCGAGCTCGCGGGCGTCTGCCACGAGGTCGGTGATGGGCCGAGCGCGGAGCTCGGAGAGGTCGAGGGCCATGGGACCTTGGCGGCGGGGGAGGGGAGGGGACGGGCCGGCGGGCGTGGGGGCGCCGCGGGCACGCAATGGGGGGGGAGGGGCAGCGGGAGGGCGATCTTCAGCGGTTTGCCTTGACCTGTCAAGTCATGGCCTGGGTGGGGCAGCGGGTGCCCCGGATGGACCGCGATCCTGCCGTGCCGAGGCCCGCAAGGGGCTGACACGCCCTGCAACAGTAGCACGGGCAACGCGACAGATCGGACATCTCGCCGCGGCGCGCGCCGCGCCCCCGCCGGCGCGGGCGGGGCTGGGTGTGCGCGCGGGCGGGCGCTGGCCGCGCCCCCGCTTGTTCGCCGGGCCGTCCCCCCGGTAGGCTGGGGGGCGCGCGGCCGCCCCGCCCGCCGCGCCGCGGAGCCCTGATGATCTCCTCCTGTGTGCGCGCGCTGTGCCTCCCCACCCTCCTCGCCGCCGCGCTGGTCGG
>JBJONS010000652.1:0-3713 GCA_046051725.1 Pseudomonadota bacterium
GACGGAGCGGGGCCGGCGGCGACCGTGGCGCCGCCGGGCGGGCCCCCGCGACCCCCGGCGCGCGCCCGACCCCGGCGCGGCGCGCCGGGGGGCCGCCCTCGACGAGCGCGTCCCAGCCCAGCCCAGACCCAGAGCAACGCCCATGAGGGGGTTTTCAGCGCCGCCGCCGCTCGCTGGCCTCGGCGAAGGCGGGCAGCGGCGCCGGGCCGACCGCGGGCACCGGCAGCAAGCTGGCGGGCACCCCTCCGCGGCGGAAGCCCCGCCAGCCGCTCGGCGTGGGCGCCAGCACCGCCTCGTCGGGCACCGGCAGCCGCGCCCCGGGCACCGGGCCCAGCGCCTCGGCGATCGCCAACCAGACCGGCAGCGCCGCCTTGCCGCCGGTCTCGCTCGGGCCGAGCGAGCGCGTGCCGTCGGTGCCGATCCACACCGCGATCACGTGCTCGGGGGTAAAGCCGACATACCAGGCGTCGAGGAAGTCGTTGGTCGTGCCGGTCTTGCCGGCGCGGTCGAGGCCGGGGCGCCGCAGGGCCTTGGCCGTGCCGCTCTCGACCACCCCGCGCAGCATGTCGGCCAGCTCGTAGGCCACCCCGGCCGGCAGCGCCCGGGGCAGCGGGCCGCCGGGCAGCTGCAGCCGGGGGCCGTCGGCTCCGCCGGGCTCGTAGCCTTCGCCGGGCAGGGTCTGGGTGCCGCCCGTGTCGACCAGCCGGGTGATGTAGACCGGCTCGGTCGGCACGCCCATGCGGGCGATGGTCGCGTAGCCCAAGGCTTGGTCCATCGGCGTGACCTCAGACGAGCCGAGCGCCAAGGTCAGGTCTTTGCGCAGCGCCGAGCGCACCCCCATCGCCCGGGCCAGCCGCGCGATGTCGGCCGGGCCCGCCTCGATGGCCAGCCGCACCGCCACGGTGTTCAGGCTGCGGGCCATCGCCTCGCGCAGGGGCAGGGCGCCCGCGTAGCCGCCGCTGTAGTTCTTGGGCGACCAGCTGCGGCCGTTGCCGGCCGGCAGCGAGATCGGCGCGTCGAGGACCGTGTCGAGCTGGCCGAGGCCGTCGACCATCGCCGCGGCGTAGACGTAGGGCTTAAAACTGCTGCCCGGCTGGCGGCGGGCCTGGGTGGCGCGGACGAAACCTTCGAGCCCGACGTTGTTTCCGCCGACCAGCGCCAGCACCTCGCCGCTGCGGTGGTCGAGCACCACCGCCGCCCCCTCGACCCAGGCCTCGGTGCGCGGGCGCACCTGCCCCTCGACCGCGCCCTCGCCCTCGGCGCGGCAGACGTCGAGGCGCAGGCCGGGCCGGGCCAGGGCCGACAGCGGGCGGGCCGGCGTCTCGGCGTCGCCGTGGGCGAGGGTCTGCTCGGCGCCGCGGGAGATCGCCCACCGCGCACCCGACCCGTCGATCAGCTCGGCGAGGCCCTTGCGCCCCACCTCGACGGGGAAGCAGCGGGCCCCCTCAGCGGGCGCCGCCAGCGGGGCGCGCTCGACCCCCGGCAGCGGGGCCGGATGCACGAAGGGGTGGCCCTGACGGGCGGTGAGCTTGGCGGTGGCCTCGGCGATCGCCGCCTCGGCCACCCGCTGGATCTCGGGCGCGTAGGCCGTGTCGACCGAGAAGCCCTCGATGAACGGCAGCTCGTCGCCGAACAGGCGGCGGACCTCGCGCCGCACCTGGGTGACGTAGGCCGTGCCGGTGCCGGTGGGCCCGCCCGGCGCCCGCTCGGGCACGAAGACCGGCGCCAGCTCGTAGCCGGCGGCCTCGGCCTCGGTCATGTAGCCGGCGTCGACGAGGCGCCGCAGCACCAGTGATCGGCGCCAGCGGGCCCGCTCGGGCGAGCGGCGGGGCTGGTAGCGCGAGGGCGCGGGCACGAGGCCGGCCAGCAGGGCCGCCTCGCCGGGATCGAGCTCGGCGGCGCCCTTGCCGAAGTAGTCGCGGGCCGCCGCCTCGACGCCGTAGTTGCCCGCGCCGAGGAAGATGAAGTTGAGGTACAGCTCTAAGATCTGGTCTTTGCTGAGCTCGTTCTCGAGGCGGTAAGCCACCACCGCCTCGCGCAGCTTGCGGCGGTAGCTGCGCTCTTTGCCGACGATGAGGTTCTTGACCAGCTGCTGGGTCAGCGTGCTCGCGCCTTGGCTGGCCTCGCCGCCCTGCAGGTTGGCGAGCAGGGCCCGGGCGATGCCGAAGGGGTCGACGCCCTCGTGCTGGTAGAAGCGGGCGTCCTCGGCGGCGATGAAGGCCTGCGACACGTGCGGCGGCAGGGTGCCCAAGTCGACCCAAAAGCGGCGCTCGATGTAGAAGCTGTCGATCTCCGCCCCATCGGCGCCGCGCACGATACAGCTCGCCGGCGGCCGCCAGTCGCGGAAGGTCGAGAGGTCGTCGGGCAGGTCGGCCAGCACCTCGGCCTCGAACCAGCGCCAGCCCGCCGCCGCCCCGAGCCCGCCGAGGACCGTCATGATCAGCCCGCTGAGCAGCGCCCCCCGCAGCAGCCGCCGCAGCAGCGACCGCCGGGCGCGCGGGGGGACGGTCGGGGTCGGGCTGCTGGGGCTCTGGGTCATGGCCGCTGGCTGTACACCCGGCGGGGGCCCCGATCAAGGCGGCGGCGGCGCAGAGGTCTCCTTGCTCCCCCGCTTGGACGACGCGCCCCCCGCGCCGGCGGCCGAGGTGCCCGAGGCCGTCGAGCTGCGCAGCCTCATCACCCTGCAGCTGCTGCCGCCGACCGCGCCCCTCGGCATGCGGTGGGAGGCCGAGACCACCGGCCTGCTGCTGATGTTGCTCGAGCTCGGCCTCGCCGACCTCAACGATCTGGTGCCCCGGGTCGGCGCGCTGCCCCCGGCGGTGGGCCTCGGCCGCGCCCCGGCCACCGCCGACGCCTGGACCGCCCAGCTCGGCCTCGCCGGCGCTGCGCCCGCGTTGACCGCGACGCTCACCTTGTGCTCGAGCCCCGAGAATTGCCGCGCGGTGGTCGCTCCCGTGTCGACCGAGGCGCCGGCGGTCGGCGCGGCGGCGCTCATCGCCGGCGTGGCCGAGGCGATGAACCGCGCCCCCCGGTCGGGCGCCGACCTCGCCTGGGCCGACCGTCTGAGCGCCGACCCCTACGCCCAGCTCATCACCGGCCGCGGCGCGGCCACGGTCTATGGCCTGCTGCCGGCGCCGACCCAGCCCGGCGACGAGCGGGCCGACCCCGTGATGCGCGCCGTGCTCATCGATCCGACCAACCCGACCGCCGAGTGGATGCGGGCCCGCCGCCTGCTGCAGCTCGGCGACCCGGCCGGGGCGCTCGAGGCGGTGACCCGGGCGCGCTCGGGCCGGGCCGAGGCGGTGGCCCTGCGCGCGGCAGAGGCCGAGCTGCACGCCGCTCTGGGCCGCCACGCCCAAGCCTTAGAGGGCTACCAAGAGCTCGAGCGGGGCCTCGGGCCGAGCGCCCGCTTCGTGATCCCCTTGAGCGAGGCGGCGCTGGCCGCGGGCCAGGCCGAGCTGGCCGCCGCCCGCCTCGACGCGCTGCCCCCGGCGGTGCTCGGCGAGCCGGCGGTGGCCGAGCTGCGGGTGCGGGTGGCCGACGCGATCCCTGGCGATGACGCCCGCTACGACGCGCTTCTGGTGCGCTGGGCCGAGGCGGCGCCGACCGAGGCCGAGCCGGTGCGCCGCCGGGTGGCCCTGCGGGTGCGCCGCGGCGACCTGCTCGGCGCGCTCGAGCTGGTGCCCGCCTACGCCCCGCGCGGCGCCGAGGTC
>JBJONS010000653.1:0-5124 GCA_046051725.1 Pseudomonadota bacterium
GTGCACGAGGCCATCGGCCACACCGTCGAGGCCGACTTCGTCCAGTCGGGCACGGTGGCCACCGGCAAGCTCGGCGAGCGGGTGGCCAGCCCGCTGGTGACCCTGCGCGACAGCGGGGCGAGCGTGCACGCGGCCGGCGCCGGCGGCACCGAGCCGGTCGACGACGAGGGCGTGCCCAGCACGACGGCCAATATCATCGAAGACGGCGTGCTGGTGGGCTATCTCCACAACCGTGAGTCGGCGGCCCGCTTCGGCGTGGCGCCGACCGGCAACGCCCGGGCCTGGGAGTTCTCGGACACCCCGCTCATCCGCATGCGCAACACCTACATCGAGCCCGGCGAGAGCGAGCTCGGCGCGATGATCGAGGGCACCCCCGACGGCTGGCTGCTCGAGGGCGCCCGCAACGGCCAGGCCGACTCGACCGGCGAGTTCACCTTCGGGGTGGCCCAAGCGCGGCAGATCCAAGGCGGAAAGCTCGGCCCGCCGATGCGCGGCGTCACGGTCACCGGCCTCGCCTTTGACGTGCTGCAGACCGTCGACGCGGTCTCGCGCGAGTTCGCCTGGGACCTCGGCTCGGGCCACTGCGGCAAGGGCCAGCCGGCCAAGGTCGACGCGGGGGGCCCCTACCTCCGCTGCACCCTGACCCTCGCGGGCGCCCAGGCCTGAGGTCATTCGCCGCGCTGGACCCGCCTCCCCTCCCCTCTCTGTGCCTGGTGCCCCATGCCGACCGCCCCCGAGACGACCGCCCTGCTGGCGCGCTGCGCCGAGGCGCTCGACGCCGCCCGCGCCGCCGGCGCCGACGACGTCGAGGTCATCGCCGACGCCAGCCGCAGCCTGACGGTGGGGCTGCAAAACAACGACCTCGAGAGCCTGCGCAGCGAAGAAGACCTCGTCTTCGGCCTGCGCGTGCGGGTGGGCGCCCGCAGCGGTTTTGCGACCACCAACCAGCCCGCCGAGCTGCGCGCCCTGGCCGCCGAGGCGGTGGCCCTGGCCCGCCGGAGCCCGCCGGAAGAGGGCCTGCGGCTGCCCACCTTCGCCGACGCGCTGATCGACGACGACGGCGTCGATCCCGAGCTGGACGCGCTGCTCGGCCCCGCCGGCGGGGGCCCGCTGGCGGCCCGCGCGGTGGCTTGGCTGCAGGCCGCCCGGGCCCTCGACGGGCGGGTGGTGGTCGACTCGGGCGAGCTGAGCCTCGGCACCACCCACCGGGTCATGCTCAGCAGCGGCGGAGGAATCCGGTCGTGGCGGGGGGCCGAGGCCGGCGGCTCGCTGGTGGGCATGGCGGTCGATGGCGCCGAGATCGGCAGCTTCACCTGGGACGCCGACCGGGTGCGCGAGGCGCGGGCGCTCGACGCGGCCCTCGACGGGGTGGCCCGCCGCTTCTCGGCCAAGTGCACCGCCGCGCTCGGGGCGGGTCGGGGCGAGAGCTTCCGCGGCGCCATCCTGATCCCCGCCGACTGCGTGAGCGAGCTGCTCCTCGACCCGCTGCTCGAGCTGCTCTCGGCCGACCGGGTCCGTCAGGGCAAGAGCACGCTGGGCGAGCGCCTCGGCGCGCAGATCGCCGTGCCGGCCTTCACCCTCACCGAAGAGGGCCCCGGCTTCGGCGCGTTCCCGCTCGCGCCCTTCGACCGCGACGGCGCCCACCGGGTGCGGCTCCCCCTCGTCGAAGACGGCGTCCTTCGGCACATCCTCTACGATGACACCGAGGCCTGGCGCTCGGGGCGGCCCGGCCAGCGCAGCACCGGGCACGGGCAGGGCGCGGCCTCGTCGACCCCCGCGGTCGGCGCGGCCTGCGTGTCGCTCGCCGCCGGTGACCAGCCCTGGTCTGCGCTGTGCGCCGCCCAGCGCGCCGTGCTGGTGCCCCGCTTCGCCGGCACCGTCGACCCGACCAGCGGCGACTTCTCGGGGGTGGTCAAAGGCGGGGCCCTGCTCATCGACGGCGAGGCCCACCCGATCGCCGAGGTCAGCGTGGCCGGCAACCTCTACGCCGCGCTGAAGGCCATCTCGGGCATCTCGGCCGAGCGCAGCTTGCTCATGGGCACCAGCCTGCTGCCCGGCCTGCGGGTCGAGGACGTGTCGATCACCGCCGGCTGAGGCGCGCCGGACCCGGCGCCCGCCCTGGTTATGCGCGCGGCCACCGCCCGCGGCCCGCCGCCCCGGGCCGCCGCCCCGCGCGGCAAGGAGCCCCCATGTCCATCTTCGCGACCGTCAACGAGCAGCTCAAAGAGTCGATGAAGGCCAAGGACGCCGACCGCACCCGCGGCCTGCGCGGCATCCGCGCCGCCTTCATCATCGAGATGAAGGCCGACAACTCCGAGACCCTGTCGGACGAGCGCTGCGTCAAGGCCCTGCGCAGCCTCGCCAAGCAGCGCAAAGACAGCATCGAGGCCTACACCGCGGCGGCCCGCCCCGACCTCGCCCAGGCCGAGCAGCAAGAGCTCGACGTGATCGAGGGCCTGCTGCCCCAGCTCGCCGACGAGGCCACCACCACCGCCTGGGTGCAGGACGCGATCGCCGCCGCGGGCGCGACCACCCCCAAAGAGCTCGGCAAGGTGCTCGGCCTCATCATGAAGGCCCACAAGGACGAGATCGACGGCACGCTGGCCAAGGCCATCGCCACCAAGCTGCTCGGCGGCTGAGCGGTGGCGGGTCGGGCCCCCGGGCGGGTCGAGCCTCGCCTCGCCGCGGTCATCCCCGCGCACGGGGCGGCGCGCACGCTGGGCCCCTGCCTCGAGGCCCTCGCCCAGAGCAGCGTGCTGCCCGCCGTGGTCATCGTGGTCGACGACGCGAGCCGCGACACGACCGCCGCGGTGGCGGCGGCCCACGGCGCCACGGTGCTGCGCCGGCCGGTCCAGGGCGGCCCGTCGGCGGCCCGCAACAGCGGCTGGCGCGCCTGCGATCATGAGCTGGTCGTCTTCCTCGACGCCGACACCCGGATCGAGCCCGGCGCCCTCGCCCTGCTGCTCGCCTCCGTGGACGCCGAGCCGGCCCTGCGCGGGGCCAACGGCCAGCTCGCCCCGAGCCGCGGCGGCCCCGATCCGGTCTCGGCCTTCGTGAACACCGCCCTGCGCTACCAGCTGCGCCAGCACGGCGCGCGGGTGGCCAGCGCGTTCACCAGCCTCTGCCTGATGCGGCGCGAGACCCTGCACCAGCTCGGCGGCTTCGACGAGCGCGCGGTCAGCCGCTACGCCGATGACGTCGCCACGCGCTTTGTGCTGCCGCCCCAGAGCCTCGCCCAGGTCGAGGCGGCCCGGGTGGCCCACGACAAGGTGGTGCCGCTGGCCGGGCTGCTGCGGCACCGGGCCAACGTCGGCTACCACTTCGTGGGCTCGGTCGCGGCGAACCGCCGGGCCCTGCGCGGACAACCCCAGAGCGCGCTGCTCGATCTGCGTTACCCGCTCAACACGGCGCTGGCGGCCGCGACCTGGGCCTTGCTCCCCGGCGCGCTGCTCGGCATCCCGGGCTGCCGGCTGGGCCTCGGCCTCGGCTCCTGCGCCTTCATCCTGAACAACGCCGCCTTCTTGCGCTTCGTGGCGCGAGAGGACGGCCCCGCCGCCGCCGCCCTCGCCCTGCCGCTGACCGCGGCAGAGAGCCACGCCTACCTGCTCGGGGTGGCGCGGGGCGCGGTCGCCACGCTCCGCACCGCAGGAGGCAGCCATGGACCGGCCGACGCCCCACGAGCCGCCGCTCGCTGAGTACGCCCTGCGCTACGCCAAAGAGGGCATCGAGTCGCGGGTGCTCACCCGCAAGCCGCTGTTCCTCACCGTTTTTGTGACGGCCCGCTGCGGCCTGTCCTGCGGCCACTGCTTCTACCGAGACGAGCTGCTCGCCGGCAACGTGAAAGACGAGCTCACGCTCGACGAGTACGACCGGATGACCCGGCGCCTGCCGCGCTTCCCCAAGCTCATCATCACCGGCGGCGAGCCCTTCCTCCGCACCGATCTGGTCGAGATCGCCGAGAAGTTCTACGAGAACCAGAGCCAGGCGCGGCAGATCACGATCCCGACCGCCGGCGCGCACACCGACCGCATCGTCGATCTCGCCGAGCGCCTGCTCGGCCCGCGCCCCGACCTCATCCTCGAGCTGCAGCTGAGCATCGACGGGGTCGGCGACAAGCACGACCAGATCCGCGGAAAGGGCAGTTTTGAGAAGCTGATGCGCACGCACGACGCGCTGCGCCCGCTGCAGGACCGCAACAACGGCCTGCGCATCCGCTTCAACTACACCTTCTCGCGCCAGACCCAGGACCACTTCGAAGAGACCTGG
Organism: Pseudomonadota bacterium; assembly: GCA_046051725.1. GTDB lineage: Bacteria > Myxococcota_A > UBA796 > UBA796 > UBA2385 > JAEUKK01. The sequence goes on from JBJONS010000653.1 coordinate 4,267, forward strand.
CGCTTCGTGCGCGATGAGCTGAAGAACCCGCACTTCGACATGGTGCTGGTGCGGCGCAAGACCATCGACGAGGCCTACTGGGGCGAGGTCGACGTCGAGAAGTACCGCAAGGCCAGCGCCCTGCTCCAGCAGATGGAGCTCGAGAAGGCCGGCGACGACCGCTTCAAGCGCGCCCTGGCCCAGCGCGTGCGGGTCGAGCGCGAGATCATCGCCGAGCACAGCCAAGGCCGCCGCAAGATGACCGGCTGCATGGCCGGCACGCTGACCGCCATCATCGGCGAGACCGGCGAGCTGCGCCCCTGCGAGGTGCTCGACGAGAGCTTCGGCAACCTGCGGGCGGTCGACTTCGACTTCGACGCGCTGTGGCGCTCAGGCGAGGCCGACCGCTTCCGGCGCTGGGTCAAAGAGACCGGCTGCTTCTGCACCTTCGAGACCTGCGTCCGCACGACGATGAGCTTCCAGCCCCGCTGGTATGGCAGCATGGCGGCCGGCTTCGCCAAGGACCTGCTCCGCGGGGGCTGAGCGGCGGCGCCGCCCAGACCGATCCGTCTGCTCATTCAGACGATCTTGATGGAGAACCACGAACCCAGACACGATCGTTGGGCGTTCCGCGCGGCCCGCCGCCCGCCGGCGGAGGCGCTGCTGCGCCGGCCCGGCGCCCGACCCCGTTCAAGCGGACGCCCCCGGCCACAACAACCATGTCTGAGGTCTGCCCGCCCACCCGACGGGGCTGTCGGTCACTCGAGCAGCGCCTCTTGGATCTGCAGCGTCAGGTCCGACAGCGCGCCCTGGGCGCCCTCGGGGATGTGCTCGAACTCGACCGCGGCGCTGGGCATGCCCTCGGCGCCCGGCTCGACG
>JBJONS010000654.1:0-3913 GCA_046051725.1 Pseudomonadota bacterium
CCAAAGGGGGGCCGTTGCGCGCCGCTGCGCGGCGCCTCGCCGCGCAACGGCGGCGTGCGGGCCCCCCTTGGCGCGGGATGCAAGGGGCCGCGGAGGCCCCTTGCCCCGGGGGTCTGGGGGCGGGGCCGCCCCCAGCGCAAGCAAGCGAAAGAACGCCGGCCAGCACGCCAACCCCGAAGACCCGACCAAACCGCCCCCCGCGAGCACCCAAGCAAAACGCCCACGAGCACGCCAACCCCGAGAACCGAACCGAAACGGCGGCCAGCAGAGCAGCCAAACGACAAGCCCGCCAGCGCCAAAAGCGGGCGATCAAACCCCAACCGAGGGCTCCGGGGCCTGCGGCCCCGGTCCGGGGTCCGGGGCCCACGGCCCCGGCCAGGGGCGTTGCGGGGGGCGGGCCCCCCGCCCCCAAAAACCCTACCGGATGGTCCGGCTCCACCGCACGCGATCAACCCCTTCCCGGGCCAGCGCCCGCGTCCGGCTGCTGCGCGCCTCAAGGAGCAGCGTCCACTCGGCCTCGGCGCGGTCGAGCGCCCCGGTGCGCCACAGCGCCTCGGCGAGCAGCTCGCGGCGGCGCTCGTCGAGCGCGGGCTCGGGCAACAAGCCCGGGGGCCCCTCGAGGCGGGGGATGGCCTCGGCGTGCGCGCCGATCGCCGCGAGCTGCAGGCCCAAAAGGTACCGGCCCAGGCCGTTCTCAGGGCGCTGGCGGGCCAGCTCGGCCGCCGTGAACAGCTGCCCCGCGCGGCGGCTCTCGTCGATCATGTAGGCGTACAGCAGCTCGGCGATGAGCGGGTCGGGGCTGAGCACGCCGGTGGTCTTGACCTCGACCCGCCGCCGGTCGCCGTCCTCGAGGCCGAGCTCGAGGCAGCCGCCGTAGGCCTCGGCCGCGTCGGCGCTGCGGCCCGCCTGCCAGAGGATGTCGCCGCGCAGCTCTTCGACCCGGGCCATCATCGCGGGCTTCATCGCCCGCCGCTTCTTGCCCTTCTTGCCTTTCTTTCCCTTTTTGCCCTTGCCCTTCTTGGCTGGGGCCGCTGCGGCGGCCTCGTCGGGGACCGGCGCGTCGACCGCCTCGTCGTCCTCGGCCGGGGCGGCGTCGAGCGCGGCCTGCTCGGCTGCCACCTCGGCCCGGGCGTCGGCCAGCAGCTGGTCGAGGATCTGGATCGCCTCGTCGTGCCGGCCCAGCCGCACCAGCAGCGTCGCGATCTCGACCCCGCCCTGCTCGTCTTTGCCCTGGTGGTGGGCGATGTCGCGGCGGAGGCGCAGGGCCTTCTCCCAGTCGCCCTGGGCCTCGGCGCCCTCGGCCCGCCGCCGCAGCTCGGCCAGCGTGCGGGCGCAGGTCTTCTGGAAGATGCTGCCCCGCCCGTAGCGCAGGCGGGCGAGCTCGACCCGGGCCTCGTCGATCTGCAGCCCGTCGACCATGACCTCCCACTCGCTGATCAGCGCGTCGACCGGCTTGCCGTAGACCGCGGGGAAGTCGCCGTGCGCGTAGACCTGCTGAAAGGCGGCGATCCCGTAGGTGTCGATGAGGAAGCGCACGAAGCTGCCCATCAGCGTGTAGGCCTTGCCCGCCGGCTGCTGCCAGAAGCCCCAGGGGCGGAAGGTCTCGCGCACATCGGGGGCGATGTCGAGCTGGCGCATCGCCGCCGCCGCCTCGTGCGGGTCGAGCTCTCCGGGCGGCCAGTCGGCCGCGAGCGCGAGGCCCTCGACCAGGCCGATGTCGGGGATGAGGCCGCCGCGGGTCGCGAGGCGCAGGGGGCCGCCGCCGAAGGGCGCCGAGAAGAGGTGGGCGAGCTCGTGGGCCACCACCGTGTCGCCGACGCGGTCCCAGCGGATGTGCATCTCGTAGGTCCACGGCCGGGCCACAAAGGTGCGGCGGGAGCCGAAGAGCTGCTGCTGGACGCGGTTGTTGGGGTAGATGAACACGGTGAGCTTGTCGCCGTGGGCGGCCACCGGGTCGCTCTGCAGGTAGGCGCCGAGCTCGGCGTAGCGGAACTCGTGATCGGCGAGCAGGGACTGGAGCTGCGCGGGACCGACGGCCCCGGCGTCGTAGTGCACGCGGAAGTGCGCTGATTCGGCGCTGCTGCCGAGCCGGCGCGCGATGAAGGCGCGATCCACGCCGACGCCGGCCCGCTGCTTGGCCCAGTGACCGGCGCCGATCACGACCAGGAGGGCGATCAGCAGCTGCAGCGCCGCGCCCCGGGGCAGGCCGCGGCGGCCCCGCCAGACCAGCTCGAGGCCGAGCAGCGCGGCGCCGAGCTCGAGCAGCTGCATCGCCCGGTAGAAGAGCAGCGCGCGGGGCACGCTGAGGGCCTCGTCGTAGATCGAGCCGGCGAACCAGCCAAAGAGCCAATGAAAGCCCTGGATCGGCGGCTCGACCACGAGCCGGTAGGCGAAGAGGCCGGTGTTGGCGGCGATGAGGGCGAGGCCGAGGGCCAGGGGCCAGCGGCTGAGCCCGCGGCAGATCCACCCGAGGCCGTGGCCCCAGGCGATGGCCAGCATGGGGATCAGCGCCCACCAGACCAGGCCGGCCGCGGGGTCGCAATTGCGCACCCGCAGGGCGTTGAGGAGCAGGATCACCAGCGGCCCGAGGCCCAGCGCGAGGCGCGCCGGCAGCGCGGCGAAGAAGCCCTCGATCGGCCCGCGGCTGTGCTCGAGCGGACCGGGCGCCCCGGTCGCCGCCCCGTCGCGGGCGGTGAGGATCAGCGCGGCGAGGCCGAGCACGACGCCCATCGCGGCGCTCGACTCGTAGCCGAGCAGGTTGAAGAGGGGGACGAAGCAGAGCCCCGCCGCGGCGGCGGTGACGAGCAGGTGGGCGGTGCGGACGCGCGACCACATGGGGCACCTCGGGAGGGGCGGGCGATCTACCCGGTCCACGCGCCGCGGGTCGGCGGCTGCCCTTCGGCAGGATCGCGTCGAGGATGATGTGGGCGTCGTCGCTCTGGTGGCCTTGGCGCGCGGCCTGCGGGAGATCGGCGGGTCACGCCTTGACGGGCGCGGGGGCCTCGACATAGTCGGCGGGGCCTCGTGCGGGCGGGTCCACGGACCTGCCCCGCGCCTCGCCGAGCCCGCCCCCGAGGGGGACGTGGTTTCGCCCACCGGCCGCCCGCTCCGCGCCTCACCGCGCGCCGCAGGCGAAGGTCCGCAGCGGCTCGGCTGGCCCCGTGAAACGGGCCCCGCGACTGGTTCGCAGGCGCTTCGGCGGATCCGCTCCGCCGTCCACGACGATGAACTCGGTCGAGCTCCCTGCGGCGCCCAGCGCCGCGGTCCCCGCGCGCAGCGCGGTCGGCAGCTCCTCCCCGCGCGCCTGGCACGGCGCGCACAGCGGCGGCCCGCGCGAGCGGTCCGCTGCCGCCGCCCGGCCCCGCGCCGGGCTCAGCCTCCCCGCCGCCGACGGACCCCCGCCGGCAGGGGTGCTCTTTTCTATTGTGTTGGAACTCCCCACCGCCCCGCGCGAAACGGCCAAAATAAAAGTGGCCGGCGGGCCTGGACGCCCCGACGAGGGGTCGATAGAGGGTGGGGGTCGGCGGGAGCGCGGCGGCGGCGAACAGCCAAAGCGCGCTCCACAGCGGCAGAGTCGAGGTCCTTGGCCTTGGTTCTATCCGCAGCGCCACGTCTGCCCGGCGCCGAGAGCGAAGAAAAAAAGTTCTCGGGTTGGGTTGACAGACAGAACGGGCCTCGATAAGAAGCCCGAGTGAAGAGGCGGAGCGGCCGGGCGAGAGTCCGGGGCGCGACAAGACTTCACCGCAGCGTTGGGTTCGCCCACGCCGCACCCGTCGGGGCGAGAGCCCCGGTCCGGTCTTTGAAAAACAGGTAGCAGCTCTCGTTGATTGAAGAAGAGCTCATGGGCCTCCAGCCCGGACCGCGAAAGCGGGCCGAGCGGGGAGCGCCCCGGATCTGCGCTGCGGTTAGCCCC
>JBJONS010000655.1:0-6936 GCA_046051725.1 Pseudomonadota bacterium
GAAGGCGGCGCGATCCGGGCCGAGAGCAACCTCGTGGTGGTGCGGGCCGACCTCAGCGGAGACCGCGCGGCGAGCCTCGGCGGCGCCTTGGCCGTGCTGACGGGCAACCTCACGCTGTCGGACAGCGCGCTCAGCGGCGGCCGGGCGGCGACGGGGGGCTGCGTGGCGGTCCGCGGCGACGGCGCCCAGCGGCACAGCCTCAGCGACCTGCGGCTCGAGGGCTGCACCGCGACCGCCGAGGGCGGCGGCCTGTGGATCGACGCCGCCGCGGCCCTCGCGGTGACCGGCCTCGCGCTCGTGGGCAACACCGCCGGTTTTGAAGGAGGGGGCGCGCACCTCGCCGACCTCGCCGACCTCGACTGGCAGGGCGGGTCGGTGGAGGGCAACGCCGCGCCCACCGCCGCGGGCGTCGCGGTCAGCGGGAGCGCCGGCCTGCTGCGCCACCTCGACGTGGCGGGCAACGTGGCGACCACCAGCGCCGGCGGGCTGCTGCTGCGGACCCTCGCCGGCCCGCTTGAGCTGTCCTGGAGCGCGCTGTGGGAGAACAGCGCCCCCGACGCTGGCGGCCTGTGGGCCGAGGCCGGCGGCGAGGCGCTGGTGCTCGACCAGCTCAGCGTGCTGGCGAACGCCGGCGACGGGCTGCGCATGTTTGGCGCGGGCGCCGTCGTTCACAACAGCGTGCTGGAAGGCAACTCTGGCGCTGGGCTGCGCGCCGACGCGGCGCTCGGGCTCAGCTACACCCAGGCGGGCGGCAACGGCACGGCCTGGGCCGGCGCCGCGGGGCCCGCCGCGGCCGGGGCCGGCGCCGGGAACGGCGAGCTGCGCTGCGCCTGGGCGGCCTTGGTGCGGAACGGCGACCCAGGCGACGATCGGCTCTTCTTCGGCGCCCCGTCGGCCTGCCGCGACCAGGGCGATCCGGCCGACGCCGACCTCGACGGCAGCCGCGCCGATCCGGGGCACCGCGGCGGTGGGGCGGCGCTGGACGGCGACGCCGACGGCGACGGCGTCGCGCGCAGCGCGGGGGACTGCGCGGACGCCGACCCGGCGACCTTCCCCGGCGCCGCCGAGGTCTGGTACGACGGCGTCGACGGAGACTGCGCGGGGGGCGACGACGACGACGCCGATCTCGACGGCAGCCCCGCGCCCGCGGACTGCGCCGACGCCGACCCGGGCGTCTACCCGGGCGCCGCCGACGCCGAGGGAGACGGGGTCGACCAGGACTGTGACGGCGCCGATGGGGTCGCCGACCCCGACAGCGGCGGCGCGGACGGCGCGGATGGCGCGGACGGCGCGGACGGCGCGGACGGCGGGGACGGCGGGTGGACCGACCCCGAGGACCGCGACGGGGACGGCGTGGCCCAGGGCGAGGACTGCGATGACGCCGACCCCGACGTGCTGCCTGGCGCGGCTGAGGTGTGCGGGAACGACAAGGACGACGACTGCGACGGCTTTGTCGACGACTTCGACGCCGAGTGCAACAAGGGCAGCGGGGGCTGCGCCGCGGCCGGCCGCGGCCTCGGCGGGCTGTGGGCGGCCGGCCTGCTGTTCGCCGGCGCCCGGCGCCGCCGGGGACCGTCCGCGGGGGCGTGACCAGCGGCGGGCGGCGGCATCGGGCGCACCGGGCCCGCCGCCGCGCCCGCCTGGAGATCGAGATGCACGTCCATCTTGGCGCCCGCCGCCAGACCCCCCGCGCGCCCCTCGCCGCCGCCGCCCTCAGCCTCGCGCTTGGCGGCTGCGCCCGGCACGGCCCCCCGGGGGGCGGACCGACCCCGGGCCCCCCGTCCGGCCACGACCACCGCCACAGCCACGGCCACGCGCCGACCGGCGGCGCCGACTTGCGGGGCCCCGGCCATGGTCACGCGATGCCGCACCGCTTCGACGACGCGGCGGCCTGGGCCGCCCGCTTTGACGCGCCCGACCGCGACAGCTGGCAGCGGCCTGCCGAGGTGCTGGCCACGCTCGGGCTGCAGCCGGGCATGGTGGCCGCCGACCTCGGCGCGGGCACGGGCTACTTCTTGCCGCACCTCGCTGCGGCGGTCGGGACCAGCGGCCGGGTGCTCGCGCTGGACGTCGAGCCCAACCTCGTGGCCCACATGCAGGCGCGCGCGAAGGCCGCCGGCCTGGGCCAGGTCGAGGCCCGGCTGATCCCCTTCGATGACCCCGGCCTCGCCCCGGCCAGCGTCGACCGCATCGTGACCATCAACACCTGGCACCACATCGGGGGGCGTGAGGCCTACGCCGCCAAGCTCAAGGCCGCGCTCAAGCCGGGCGGCGCGCTCGTGGTGGTCGACTACACCCTCGAGAGCGAGGACGGCCCGCCCAAAGAGCACCGCCTCTCTCCCGCCCAGATCATCGCCGAGCTCAAGGCCGGCGGCTTCGACGCGGCGGTGGTTCCCGAAGAGCTCCCCCGCCAGCTCATCATCGTCGCGCGCTGAGGCCCCCCGTCGGTCGGCCGCTCAGGGGGCGGGCTCCGGTGGGGCCGGAGCGGGGGCCGCCGCGCCGGCCGCGCGCCGCAGCCGCGCCCGGGTCGCGACCACCTCGGCGCCGAGCAGCAGGCTGAGCGCCGAGTAGTAGAGCCAGAGCAGCAGCACCACCAGCGAGCCCGAGGCCCCGTAGGCGCTGCCGGGGTCGGCCTTCGACAGGTAGAGCCCCAGCCCGTGGCGGCCGGCGGTGAACAGGGCCGCCGCCGCGCAGGCGCCGGTCAGGGCGTCGCTGAGCGCCGCGCGCCGCTGGGGCAGCAGCTGGTAGACCCCGAGGTAGCCGAGGCTCAGGGTCAGGAAGCTGCTCAGGTCGCCGATCCCGTAGGCCAGCCAGCCGGGCATCGGCAGCACCCCCTCGGTCCACCGCGACATCGCGCTGATCGAGGCGTTGACCATCGCCGAGATGCCCATGAGCAGGCCCATGCCGAGCACCAGCACGAAGGCCAGGGCCCGCTGGCGCAGCGCGCCCACCAGCGCCTTGCCCGCCGCCTCGACCTCGAAGATGTCGTCGAGGGCGGTCTGCAGCTGGGCGAAGCCGCGGGTGGCCGACCAGGCGAGGGTCAGCAGGCCCAGGCCGGCGGCGGTCAGCTCGGCCTTGGGCTGGTGGGCGCGCTGCACGAGGGCGAGCACGGTGGCGGCCATCTCGGGGCCCATCCACTGCAGCAGCTGGGCGGCGAGCTGGCCCTTGGCCGCCACCTCGCCCATCCAGAAGCCCATCAGCGAGGTGGTGACCAGCAGGGCCGGCGCGATCGAGAACAGCGCGTAGAACGCCATCGCCGCCGCCATGCGCTCGCCGTCATGCCGGCCCCAGCCCGCCAGCACAGCGCGGCCGAAGGCCAGCGCCCCGGCCAAGGGCGGGGGCAGGCGGTCCATGCTCAGGCGATGCGGTGGGCGACGACGCCGCCGCGCAGCTTCGGCTCGAACCAGGTCGACTTGGGCGGCATGAGCAGCCCGGCGTCGGCCACGGCGAAGAGCTGGTCGAGGCCGGTGGGGAAGAGGTGGAAGGCCACCGCCGCCTCGCCGCGGTCGACCGCGGCCTGCAGCGCCTGCCAGCCGCGCACGCCGCCGACGAACTGGATGCGCTTGTCGGTGCGCGGGTCGGCGACGCCGAGCAGCGGCCCCAGGACCCGGTCTTGCAGCACGGCCACGTCGAGGCTCGCCACCGGGTCGTCGGTCGGCACCACGCCGGGGCGGGCCTCGAGGCCCCACCACTGGCCATCGAGGTACATGGTCCAGCGACCACGGGCGGTCGGCACCGGGTCCACGCCGGGGGTCAGCTCGAAGTGCGCGCCGATGGCCGCGGCCAGGTCGGCGGGGCTGTGGCCGAAGAGGTCGGCGACCACGCGGTTGTAGGCCATGATCTCGAGCTGGCTGTCGGGGAAGACCCCGGCCAAGAACCAGCCGCTGGTGCCGGCCCCGCCGCGGGCGGCGTTCACCCGGCTGGCCGCCGCCGAGCGGTGGTGGCCGTCGGCCACGTACAGCGCGGGCAGGTTGGCCGCCTCGGCGGTGATCTGGTCGATCAGCGCCGCGTCGTCGACCACTTGGAGCTGGTGCTCGACCCCGTCATCGGTCGTGGCGGTCCAGGCCACCGGGGCCGCGGCGGCCTTGGCGAGCAGGGCGCGCAGCGCGTCGTTGTCGTCACGGTAGGCGAGGAAGACCAGGCCGGTCTGCACATCGGTGGCCTCGATGTGGTCGACCCGGTCCTTCTCTTTGTCGGGGCGGGTCAGCTCGTGCCGCTTGATCTTGCCCGTGTCGTACTCGTCGACGCTGCAGAGGGCCATCAGGGCGACCTGGCTGCGGCCCCGCCAGCTCTGGCGGTAGAGGTAGTAGCGGGGGGCCGGGTCTTGCGTGACCACCCCCTCGGCCTCGAGGCGGTGCAGGTTGGCCCGCGCCGCGGCGTAGACCTCAGGGGCGTGCTCGTCGACGCTCTCGGGCACCGCCGCGTCGGCCCGGGTCACCTGCAGGAAGGACCGGGGCAGGCGGGCGAGGATGGCGCGGGCCTCGGCGCGGTTGAGCACGTCGTAGGGCGGCGCGATGACCTCGCCGGCGAGGTGGTCGGCGGGGCGCAGGCCGGGGAAGGGGCGGAGCTGGGCCATCGGGGCCTCCAGGTGCAGGAAGGGGGCAGTCCCTAACCGCCGGGCCCGGACCGCGCCCCGGCCGCGGGTCAGGGCGCGGCCCCGGCGTTATCGACGGGCGGCGCGCCGGCGCGCGCACCACGGAGGCAGCAGATGTCCCGGCTCGGCGAATTCCAGCTCGGAGAGCTCCTCTCGCGCCTCGTGGGACCCAACGGCACCCGCGGCTTGTCGGGCGACGCCGACCGGGTGCTGCCCCAAGACCCGAGCCTCGCCTTCTACAACGACCGCCTGCGGCGCCACCGCGCGGCCGACGATCTGGTGGCCGACCCCGCCCAGCTCTGGCGGGCCGGCGGGCGGCGCGCCGGCCTCGAGGCCCACCTCGCGGCCAGCCTCGGCGACGGCCTCGCCCGCTGGTCCGACCTGCTGGTCGTCGTCAACGCGCCCGACTGGGCCCGCAGCCTCGGCCGGCTCGACCAGCCGTGGACCGAGCAGGTCGCCGCCCTGCTGCGGGGGCGTTTCGAGCGCTTCTGCGTCGAGAACGACATGCACCGGGTCTTCCCCCAGCGGCCGATGGGGGTGAAGGCGGTCATGGACGGCGGGGCCGAGCTGCGGGGCGGGCGCCTGCACCTGGGGCCGGGCGAGTTCGTCACGGGGCTGCTGCCCAATTTCTATGGCGGGGTCGGCGCGAGCTCGCGGCCGGTGGTCGCCGTGCACGTGCACATCCCCGGCGCCTGGGAGGGCTACCGCGAGGTCGGCCGGCTCTACTCCGACCAGGTGCTGTTCACGCTCGGCAGCCACTGGCTCGACAACTTCCAGCACCCCGCCCTGCGGGCGCCGGCCCTCTACCGCCTCCAGCAGCTGTCCGACGGCAGCTTTGTCCACCTCATCAGCCCCGACCTCGCCGAGCAGGTCCACGTGCGCCGCGAGGCCGAGGCGGGCGCGGCCAGCGTGCTCACCCTCGCCGCCACCACCGGAGAGACCCTCGCCCACCTCGTGCTGGTCGAGGTCGACCCTGTGCGTGACCCCATTTTTATGGAGGACACCCAGAGCCTCGGCGGCGCGCCCGATCCCTTCAAGGCCTCGGCGACCTTCGTCGGCCCGGTCAAGGCGCCCCAGGCCACCGGCGGGCTGCAGAGCCGCACCGTCGTGCCCGTCGAGGTCGAAGAGCGCATCCTGACCCTGCACGAGCGGGGGGTCCTGCTCCAGCGTGTCCACTTCTCGCGGTTCATGCTCGGCTATGACGTCTACATCGGCGCAGCCGGAGAGATCGGCACCGCGATGTCCGACCCGGCCGCCACCCTCTCGGTGCGCGGCGCAGAGCTCGAGCTGCTGGTCCACCACGCCAACCTGCGCGTGGATGGCGATCCGGTGCCCCCGGGCAGCGCGGTCCGCTTGCGGGGCGACCACCGCGTCGCGGTCGACCGCCACACGCTGGCCTTTCGTGACCTGCGCGGCGTCGATCAGCCTGGCTGGCCCTACCTCGCCGAGCTGCGGCGCCCGGGCGCGACCCTGCACCTCGTCTTTGGGGCCCGCCACAAGGTCGGCCGCGAGCCCCGCTGCGCGGTGCGCCTGCCCGACGAGCCCCACAACGGCAACCTGGTCTGGCGCCCCGATCTGTCGGCGGGCGACACCATCCGCTCGCGCAACGGAGAGATCTCCAAGGCCCGGTTCTACCTCGACTCGATCATGGTCGCGTCGGAGCACGCCGAGATCGACCTGCGGCGCGAGCCGGTGGTCTACGGCCTCGCCCGCGACTGCTACACCTTCGTGCGCCGCGCCGGGCAGCTGCTGCCCCTGCCGCCCACCCGGGGGTCGCTGGGCGACGCGCCGCCGCCCAACCTCGACCTGCTGCCCGACGATGAGCTGCTGGTCGGCAATTGTGTGCTGTCGGTCAGCTACCCGCCGAGCTCGGGGATCTCGGCCGACGGCGACCCCGTGGGGGCCTATGCCCCGCCGCTGAGCGCCGCCGAGCTGGCCGCGGCGATGGATGAGCTCGACGACAGCGCGCTGAACGCGGCGGCGCCCCTCGCCCTGCCCCGGCTCGGCAAGGCCCCGGGTCCGACCGACCCGCCGACCGCCCGCGGGCTCGGGGAGCGGGGCCCCGCGCCGGCCCGCCCCGCGCTGGCGCCGGCAGACCCCGGCCCCGCGCCCTTGATGATGCTCGACGAGCCTCCCCCGGCGGTGGCGCCGCCGCCGCGCCGGGGCGAAGACTGGCTCGACGACGAGCCCGCGGACGGGATCTTAGAGGCCGCCGCGCGCCAGCCCGCCGACGCCGCCGATCTGCCCGCCGGCCCCCCGCCGCCGGTCGCGCTGCCGCTGCCGCCCGGCCTCGCCCGCGAAGACAGCCTGGTCGGCGCGACGGCGGCGCCCGAGGCTCCGGT
>JBJONS010000656.1:0-10712 GCA_046051725.1 Pseudomonadota bacterium
GACGGCAGCTACGACTACAACTGCGACGGCAGCACGACCCGGCAGTACCCCAACACCTATGCGTGCAGCGGCGACATCTTCGGCTGCACGGTGACCCGCGCCGGCTACACCGGCTCGGTCCCGTCCTGCGGCACGGCGGGCAGCTACTCCTCGGACTGCATCGGCTCCGTCGGCCTGTGCACCCACTGGACCACCTCCTCGCGCACCCAGGCCTGCCGCTGAGGCGGCCCCCGGGTGGGGTGACGAAGGGTGACGGACTTCGTCAGTCTTCGTCAGTCATTCGTCAGGGGGGGGATGGCGAGAATGACCCGCTGCACGTCGTCGCCTCTGGCGGCGCCGGCGGCACGGTCCTTGCTTGGACCCCAGCGGCCGCAGCCCGCGGCCGCTGGAGGTCTGTATGGTCGCGCCCCCTCTCCCTGTCCGCCCGCCCGCGCCCCTCGCGCTCTTCGTCGCCCTGCTGGTCGCGCTGCTCGCCCCCCGCGCCGCGGCCGACGACTGCCTGATCCCCGTCGAGCAGCGCGGGCTCTACCGCTGGCCCCGCGCCTCGGCTGACGCCGGCCTCGCCTTGGCCGCCGTGCCCACCGCCGGGGGCGCGCACCTCTGGGTCGGCGCGCCCGGCGACTGGGCCGGGGGCGCCGAGGCGGGGGCCGCCGCCCTGTTGTGGTGGCCCACCCGGCTGGGCGACGGCGCGCCGCAGCCCCGGGCCGAGCTGCGCGGCGACGCGGAGGGCGAGTGGCTCGGCGCGGCCATCGAGCCGCTGCCCGATCTGGACGGGGATGGTCTGCCCGAGGTGGCCATCGGCGCGCCGGGCTCGGGCGCGCTGCGCCTGCTGCCCGGGGCGGCCTGGCTGCGGGCCTCGCCCGCCGAGCTCGAGGCGGCGGCGCGCAAGGTCTGGCTGCCCCAGGGCTGGGGCGCCTGGCTCTGGTGGGACGGCGGGCAGCTCTGGGCCGGTCCCGACGGCGCCGCCGGCGCGCTGGCGCTGAGCCGCGGCGCGCTGCAGCAGGCGCTGGCCGGCGGCGCTCCGGTGGCCCGGCCGGGGCGGGTGCGGGCCCTGCGGCCGGCCCCCGACCAGGGCACCCTGGTGAGCGACTGGGACGGAGATGGCGTGCCTGAGGTCTTCTTCGTCGACCCGGACGCGGACGGCGGCGCCCGCGGCGCGCTGGTCTCGGGCCGCTGCGTGGCGCGGGCGGCGGGGGCGGCGCCCGCGGGGGGCGCGGAGCGCGGGCGGGCCGCGCTGGCGGCGGCGGGTCCGCTGCCGGGCGGAGCGCTGGGCGGAGAGCCGGGCCGCGCGGTGGCGGGCGCGCGGGGCGGCCTCGCGCTGGGCGCGCCGGGCGCTGGGGCGGGCGGGGCGGTGCTGTTGCTCGGTCCGGCGGCGGTGGTGGCCGAGGGCGGCGCGACGGCGGCCCCGCGGGGGCGTCGGGAGGCCCGTCGGCGCGGCCGGGGCGGTGCGGGGGAGGGGTGAGGCCGCGCCCTCCCGCCCCCAGCGGCGGGAGAGGAAGGAACCAGGGTCAACGTTGCCCGACCGGGAGAGCCGGAGGCGACGGGAGGGCGCGGCGATGGGGGTGCCGCCGCCGCCTTGGGGGCGGAGGGGCGGCCGCCCAGGGGGGCGGCGGGAGAGGAAGGCGCGGACACACACCCGCAGGCTGAGGATGTGCAGAGCGGAGACACCACGGTGAGGACCGCGTGTTGACCCCGGGCGGGTGCCGGCCTTGGGAGGGGGCTCCATCTGGAGGGGGCGCGGCCCGGAGGCCGCCGGCGCCCCGCGGGTGGCGGGGCTGGGGTGAGGATGACGCGGGGGAGACTTTTTTCAGCGTCCCGTCGCGCCGCTCACACCCTGTTGTTCGGATCGGGCCCGGGGCGGCGTGAGGGGGGCGGGCGACTTTTCTGCCCGCCTCCGGGTTTCCCCGTGCAGATCGCCTTGAGTCCGGGCCGGCCTGGCCGACGGCCTCAGGGCAGGTCGAAGCGCAGCAGCTCGAGGCCCTCCGGCCCGGCGGCGATCGTCCACGCTCCTCCTTCCTCGATCTTGACCCCGTCGCCGGCCGCCAGCGGCAGCGGCTCCGCGGCTCCGCGCAGCGCGCCGCTCCCCCGCAGGACCTGCAGGTAGGCGCGCCGGCCGGCCGCGTTCGGGGCGACGAGCTCCGCTCCCGCGGCGAGCTGGGCCCCGTACAGGCGCGCGTCCTGGCCGATCACGAGGCTGCCCTCGGCGCCCTCGGGGCTGATCAGCAAGCGCCACTGCCCCGGCCGCTCGCCCAGCGGCAGGGTCGCCTGGGCGTAGCGGGGGGTGGTGCCGCGGGTGGCCGGCACGATCCAGATCTGCAGGAAGTGGACCTCTTGGTCCTTCTGGTGGTTGAACTCGCTGTGGCGCACGCCCGAGCCCGCCGACATCAGCTGCACCTCGCCGGGGCGGATCTCGGACCCGGTGCCCATGCTGTCGCGGTGGGCCAGGACGCCGTCGAGCACCACCGAGATGATCTCCATGTCGGCGTGGCCGTGGGTGCCGAAGCCGGCGCCGGGGCGCACCCGGTCCTCGTTGATCACCCGCAGCGGCCCAAAACCCATCTGGGCGGGGTCGTGGTAGCCGGCGAAGGAGAAGGTGTGGGCGGAGCGCAGCCAGCCGTGGTCGGCGTGGCCGCGGGCGGCGGCGGGGCGGAGCGTGGGCATCGGGCACCTCGGGTGGGTGTCCGCCACTTGCCACGGCCCCCGACGGCGGCCACAGCGACAATGCGAACCGATTGATGATTATGATTCATCAATATGCACGCCATGCGGTGGTTTGAACGGGCTTTGCACATGGCTGTCGTCAGGGACGCTGTCGAGAACGGCGTGTATTGGGTCATTGTATCCAGCCATGCTGGAGATCAGGGCCCGGCCACTCCCCAAGCCCGCCGCGCTGGAATAGCGGGTTTGCACAAGCTCGCTGGGTGCCCTGGCGAGCGGGCGAGGCGGCCCGCGGGAGGACAGCATGGTGCGCACGGGGAGCGGGTCGACGAAGGCGAAGGGGGGCGCGGCGCGCGCCGGGCGGGCGCGGGCGGTCGTGATCGGCGCGGGTTTTGGCGGGCTCAGCATGGCGATCCGCCTGCAGAGCCTGGGCTTCGACACCACCGTGGTCGAGGCGCTCGACCTGGCCGGCGGCCGCGCCTATGTCCGCAAGGTCGACGGCTACACCTTCGACATGGGGCCCACCGTCATCACGGTGCCCCACTTCATCGAAGAGCTCTTCGCCCTGCAGCGCGACGCGCCGGCGCTGGACGCCCCCGACTTCCCGGCGGCGATCCTCGCGGACGGCGCCCGGGTGCGCGAGGGGCTCACCAGCGGCCCGGCCACGGCGCCCTACTGCACGATCCGGCCGATCTTGCCCTTCTACCGCATCTACTTCGATGACGGCTCGTGGTTCGACTACGACGGCGACCCTGAGAGCACCCGGCGCCAGATCGCGGCGATCGCGCCCGATGACCTGCCCGGCTACGAGCGCTTCCACCGCGACGCCGAGGCCATCTTCCGGCGCGGCTTCCTCGAGCTCGGCTACACCTGCTTCGACGACGTGCCGAGCATGTTGGCGGTCGCCGCCGACCTGTTCGCGCTCGACTCGGTGCGCACGCTGTTCTCGTTCACCAGCCGCTACTTCCAGTCCGACAAGCTGCGCCAGGTCTTCTCTTTTGAGACCCTGCTGGTCGGGGGCAACCCGCTGCGGGTGCCGGCCATCTACGCGATGATCCACTTCGTCGAGAAGGTCTGGGGCATCCACTACGTGATGGGCGGCACCGGCCAGCTCGTCGCGGGCTTCGTCCAGAAGTTCAAAGACCTGGGCGGAACGCTGCTGCTCAACGCCCCGGTGGCCGAGATCCTGGTGACCGACAGCGCCGGCCAGCCGCCCCGCACCCGCCTGGGCCGCCGCCACGCCCGCGGCGTGCGCTTGGCCGACGGTCGCCTGCTCGAGGCCGAGGTGGTGGTCAGCAACGCCGACTACGCGACCACCTACGGCAAGCTGATCGCCCCTGAGCACCGGTTCTGGAACAGCGACCTGCGCATCCAGGCCCTGCGCTACAGCATGTCGCTGGTGGTGATCTACTTCGGGTTCAAAGATGACCCGAGCCGCCCGCTCG
Organism: Pseudomonadota bacterium; assembly: GCA_046051725.1. Taxonomy (GTDB): domain Bacteria; phylum Myxococcota_A; class UBA796; order UBA796; family UBA2385; genus JAEUKK01. The sequence goes on from JBJONS010000656.1 coordinate 4,104, forward strand.
ACCTGCGCCACCACAACATCATCCTCGGGCCGCGCTACGAGGGTCTGTTGACCGAGATCTTCGAGAAGCTGACCCTGGCCGACGACTTCAGCCAGTACCTGCACATCCCGACCTTGACCGATCCGAGCATGGCGCCCCCGGGGCACCACGCGGCCTACACGCTGATCCCGGTGCCCCACAACGGCAGCGGGCTCGACTGGTCGCTGCTCGGCGAGGGCTTCGTCGACAAGATCCTGCGCTTCCTCGACGAGCGCGGCTACATCCCCGGCCTGATGGACCGCATCACCACGCGCAGCTTCATCACGCCCGACTACTTCGAGGGCCACCTGCAGAGCTGGCTCGGCAACGCCTTTGGGGTCGAGCCGGTGCTCACCCAGTCGGCCTTCTTCCGGCCCCACAACCGGTCCGAAGACATCGCCGGGCTCTACCTCGTCGGCGCGAGCGCCCAGCCGGGCGCGGGCACCCCCTCGGTGATGATGTCGGCCAAGATGACCGCCCGCCTGGTGGCCGAGGACTACGCGGCGCAGATCGCCGCCCAGACCGGCGCCGCCCGCCCTCAGTAGCCGTAGCCCCAGAGCAGCGAGACCCCGCCGCTGGCGTCGCGCAGCAGCAGCTCGGCGGCGCCGTCCCCGTTCAGATCGCCGCCCAGGCGGACGTCTGTGCGCTCAGGGACGTTGATCTGCACGTCCGCGGTGTAGTAGGCGTGGGCCCCTTCGACCGGGCCGAACCAGACCCCCACGGTGCCGGCCCCGGCGGTCGGCAGGGCGACGTCGGCCCGGCCGTCGTTGTCGTGGTCGTTCCCGGCGGCCAGCTCGAGCTGCAGCGCCGCTGGGCCTGGCTCAGCGGCGGTGATCGAGCCCGCGACCGTGACGAGGTCGGTGCCCCGCAGGCCGTGGTTGCCGTGGTACAGCATCAGGCCGACCGGGGCGCTCGGGCTCGCGCCGCCGTCCATGCGCACCCAGAGGTCATCGTAGCCATCGGCGTTCAGGTCGCCAGCGGGGCCCAGGGCTTTGCCGAAGCCGATGCCCGCAGAGACGGAAAGAATGGCGGAGCGGCTTCTGGTCGCGGCGCTTCGTCCCCATACAGTAGATGAGACATAGACCTCGCCCCAGTCCGGATTCGTGGTGGACCATCTGCCCATTGCGACGTCGGGCTCACCGTCTCCGTCGAGATCGCCTATGAACCCCGAGGAGGTCGCAGGCCTTGATCCACCTGGACTGAGGTGGCGCATGGAAGTGTAGTGCATCCGCTTGGTGTACACATCCGGTTGTGTCGCTGGACCGAACATGAAGTATCCCCTGAATGGTTGGTCCGCGATCCCAGTTGGATGCAGCTCCCGCCCCCAAAGATACGCAGAGTAGTGCACGACCTCTGGGTCATTGTGCTCGAGGCGCAGCGAACGCTCGTAGACCAACCCCGTCGGGAAGTCGGTGTACAGCGCCCGGTAGCCCACCCGCTCATCCTGCCCCGCGAAGTGGATGTGACCGTCGGGGCCCTGCATCACCTTGAAGTTGTAGGTGGCGGGCAGGCTGTGGTCGACCACCTCGGGCGGGCCGCCGGTGGTGGCGTCGATCGCCATCAGCAGGTGGGCGGCGGCGTCGGGGTGGCTGGCCTCGACCCAGACCCGCGGGCCCGGGCCGCCGGTGGTCGTGCCCACCACCTTCTCGATGGTCCAGCCGCCTTCGGCGGTGACCCGCCACGCCCGCAGCAGGTCCTGCCTGCCGCTGTCGGGCGTGCAGGCCGCCGTCGGCCCCTCGCAGGCGTTGATCACCCCGTCGCTGCAGGTCTCGGGCGCCGCCGGGTAGACCCGCGCGTCGCCGTCGTCGCAGTCCCCGCCGGCGGCGGTCCGGGGCGCATCGCAGCGGGTGGCGACCGCTGCCCCAAAGCCGTCGCCGTCTTGGTCGACGAAGCCATAGTCGGCGAGGGGCTGCTCGCCCTCTTCATCGACCCGGCCGTCGCAGTCGTTGTCGAGGCGGTCGCAGTCGGGGGTGCCTTCGCAGGGCGCCTCGGCCGGCGGCGCGGCGTCCATGCCCGGACCCCCGCTGTCGTCGGGCGGCGCGGTGTCGGCCGTCGCCTCGTCGGCCTTCAGCGTGGGGAAGGCCCAGGGGGTGATGAGGCACCCCTGGAGGCTCAGCGTGAGCAGGCTGAGCCCGCCGCGCACCGGTCCGCTCCGCACCCCCATCCGACACCTCCGCCGGAGGCTTCGGACCCGGGCGGGTCGGGTTGAGCAAGAGCGTCGGCGCGGCGCCTCGCGCCCACGCCGCGGCCTGCGCCCCTGGCGGGCCGGCCGCCCTCGGGCGGTGGCCAGCGCCTCGGCCTCATCCTCGTCGGCGGCGTCGATCACGGCCTTGGCGGCGGTGAAGGGGAAGCCCAGGCGGGCGAGGGCGGCGAGGTCGCGGTCGCGCCGCGCGGCCCGCGAGGCGAGGTCGCGCCGGAAGGGGCCCAGGCGCTTGCGGCGCGCCGCGGCGACCGCCCGGGCGAGCTCGGGGTCGCTGATGCCCCGCTCGGCGGCCTCGGCCTCGACCGCGGCGACGGCGGCCTCGGTGTGCTCGTCGGAGAGGCCCTTGCTGCGCATCTTGTGGCGGAGCGCGGGGCGGGCGGTGCCGCGCCGGTCGAGCTGCTCGGCCCAGGCCCGGGCGGCCCGCTCGTCGTTCAGCGCGCCCGACTCGACGAGGCCCGCCAGCACGGCCTCGACGTCGGCCCGCACCCGGGCGAACACGGCCGGCGGGCCCTCGTCGGGCAGGCGCCGCAGCAGCACCTTGCGGAGCTGGGCCACCGTGGGCCAGTAGCGCTGCAGGTAGCGCCGGGCCGCGGCCTCGAGCGTGCCCCGGTCGGGCGGCGGGCGGGGCGGCCGGGGGGCCCCATCTCCGCGCTTGGCCCTCACGAGGCCCGCTCGAGCTGCAGCGCGAAGATGGTGCCCTGGGGGCCGCTCTCGAGCAGGCTGAGCGAGCCGTCGAGGCGCTGGGCGAGCTCGCGCGCGACGCTCAGGCCGAGGCCGCGCCCCTGCCCGTCGGGCCGCGGGGCGAAGGGCCGCCGCGCCCGGTCGGGCGGCAGGCCTGGCCCGTCGTCGGCGACCAGCAGCCGCGCGCGGCGGGGGTGGCTGCCCGGCGCGCAGGTCAGGCGCAGGGTGCGCGCGCCGGCCTGCAGCGCGTTTTGGCCGAGGTTGATGAGGACCCGCTCGACGGCCTCGGCCTCGGCCCAGACCGTGAGCGCGCCTGGCGCGGGCGCCTCGAGCGCGACCTGCTGGTGGGGCGCCGCCCGCTGCCGCAGCCAGCCCGCCGCCCTGGCGAGCCTCTCACAGACGTCAATCCGGGTGAGGGTCAGCGGCTCGCCGTGGGCCAGGGCCCCGAGCCCGCGGCGCAGCCCCTCGGCCCGGGCCAGCCCCGCCTCGAGGGCCGCGAGCTCGACGAGCAGCGCCTCGGCGCTCTGCGGCGCGGCCGCGGCGGCCCGGGCGCGGCGCGCGCGGTGCCCCAGCTCGCCCAGCACGTGGCCGAGGTCGTGGGCCAAGCCGGCCAGCGCCAGCGCGCCGAGGGCCCCAGACCGGTCCGCCGCGGTCGCCCGCGCGGGCGGCGCAGTTAGGTCGGGCGCGCCCCACCCTCCCCCTCTGGAGCGCCCATGACCTCGCCCACCCATGCCCGCATCGAGGCCCTCATCGAGGCCCACCCCATCGTCCTCTTCATGAAGGGCACCGCGTCGATGCCCCAGTGCGGCTTCTCGGCCGCCGCGGTCGGCCTGCTGCGTGACCTCGGCCAGCCCTTCCACACGGTGGACGTGCTGTCGGACCCCGAGCTGCGCGACGGGATCAAGGTCTTCTCGCAGTGGCCGACCATCCCCCAGCTCTATGTGCGCAAAGAGTTCATCGGCGGCTCGGACATCATGCGGCAGATGGCCGCGAGCGGCGAGCTGCACGCCATCGTCGGCGTCCCCTTCGCCCCGCCGGCCCCGCCCAAGGTCACCCTGACCCCCGCGATGGTCAAGGCCTTCGTCGACGCCGGCCTCGGGCCCGGCGAGCACCCCCGCCTGATGGTCGGCCCCGGCTTTCAGTACCAGGTCGGCATCGACGGCAAGCGCCCCGACGACTTCGTGGTCGAGTGCGGCGGGCTCGAGCTGCTGGTCGACCGCGACAGCGCCAAGCGGGCCGACGGCCTGACGCTGGACTTCCAGGCCGGTGAGGGCGGCGGCATCCTCATCGACAACCCCAACGAGCCTGCCCAGGTCAAGCAGCTCGACGTCGTCGCGCTCGCCGAGATGCGCCGCGGCGGCCGCGCGCTGCGCCTCATCGACGTGCGCACGCCCGACGAGCACGCCCAGGCCCGGATTGAGGGCGCCGAGCTGCTCGACGCCGGCCTGCTCAGCGCGCTGATGGCCCTGCCCAAGGACAGCCTGCTCGTCTTCCACTGCCACCACGGCGGGCGCGGCCAGGCGGTCGCCCAGCGCTTCGTGGCTGAGGGCTTCCGCAAGGTCTACAACGTCCAGGGCGGCATTGACGCCTGGTCCATCCACGTCGACAGCAGCGTGCCCCGCTACTAGGCCCGCCCGCCGCGCCGGCGCGGCCTGCGGGCTGATCGCCGGCGCGCGCGCCGCGCCCCCCGCGTCCAGCTGGGCCGGCGCGCGGGGCCCCGCCCCCCGCGGCTGCGGCCCGGCGGAGTCCGCCCCGCGGTGGGGCGCGCCGTCGGCGGGCGCGCTCACAGCGCGACCCCGTTCTCGACCGCCCAGGTCTGCAGCTGGCGCACGCGGTCGCGCAGCTCGGCCGCCCGCTCGAACTCGAGCTTCTTGGCGGCCTGCTGCATCTCGCGCTGCAGGCGCTGGATGCTGTTGGCCACCGTGCCCGGGTCGGGGGTCTCATCGCCCGGCAGGGCCCCGATGGTCGGGCGGTCGAGGCGCGCGAGCACCCGCTCGCCGTCGAGCAGGTCGGCCAGCGGGCTCTCGATGGCCCGCTTGATGGTCTCGGGCGTGATGCCGTGGGCGGTGTTGTAGGCCTCTTGCACCGCCCGGCGGCGGGAGGTCTCTTCGATCGCCGCCGCCATCGAGGGGGTGACGCTGTCGCCGTACAGGATGACCCGGCCGTTGACGTTGCGGGCGGCCCGGCCGATGGTCTGGATGAGGCTGGTGGCGTTGCGCAAAAAGCCCTCGCGGTCGGCGTCGAGCACCGCCACCAGGGCGACCTCGGGGATGTCGAGGCCCTCGCGCAGCAGGTTGATGCCGACCAGGATGTCGATCTCGCCGAGCCGCAGCTGGCGCACGATCTCGACCCGCTCGAGCGTGTCGATGTCGGCGTGCAGGTAGCGCACCTTCATGCCGAGCTCGCGCAGGTAGTCGCTGAGCTCTTGGGCCATGCGCTTGGTGAGCACGGTGACCAGCACGCGGTCGCCGGCGGCGATCGCCTCGCGGGCCCGGGCCAGCAGGTCGTCGACCTGGGTGCTCGCCGGGCGCACCTCGATGACCGGGTCGAGCAGGCCGGTCGGCCGGATGATCTGCTCGACCACCACGCCGCCAGACTGCTGCAGCTCGTATTCTGCGGGGGTGGCGCTCACGTAGATGGCCTGGCTGACCGTCGCCTCGAACTCGTGCAGCTGCAGCGGGCGGTTGTCGAGCGCGCTCGGCAGCCGAAAGCCGTGGCGGACCAAGACCTCTTTGCGGGCCCGGTCGCCCTTGAACATGCCGCCGACCTGCGGCATGGTGACGTGGCTCTCGTCGATCACGAGCAGCCAGTCGCTGGGGAAGAACTCGATCAGCGTCGACGGCGGCAAGCCGGTCTGGCGGCCCGACAGGTGGCGCGAGTAGTTCTCGATGCCCTTGCAGCGCCCGGTCTGCTCGATCATCTCGACGTCGAAGAGGGTGCGCTCCTCGAGCCGCTGGGCCTCGAGCAGCCAGCCGCGCGCGCGCAGCTCGGTCAAGCGCTCTTGCAGCTCGGTCTGGATGCCCCGCACTGCTGCTTCGAGCTGCTCTTTGGGCGTCACGTAGTGGGACGCCGGGAAGATGGCGATCTGGCGCAGGTCTTCGAGCCGGGTGCCGCGCAGGGCGTCGAAGGTGCAGATGCGCTCGACCTCGTCGCCGAAGAGCTCGATGCGGACCGCCACCTCGTCTTCGTGCGCGGGGAAGACCTCGATGACGTCGCCCCGCGAGCGGAAGGTGCCGCGGTGGAAGTCGGCCTCGTTGCGCTCGAACAAGATCTCGACCAGCTTGCGCAGGATGTCTTTGCGGTCGATCTGCTGGCCCACCGACAGCCGCAGCAGCATGTCGTCGTAGGCCTCGCGCGAGCCGATGCCGTAGATGCAGGACACGCTGGCCACGATGATCACGTCGCGGCGGGTGAGCAGGCTGCGGGTCGCGGCGTGGCGCAGCTTGTCGATGCGCTCGTTGATCAGCGAGTCTTTCTGGATGTAGGTGTCGGTGGCCGCGACGTAGGCCTCGGGCTGGTAGTAGTCGAAGTAGCTGACGAAGTACTCGACGGCGTTGTTGGGGAAAAAGCGCCGCAGCTCGCCAAAGAGCTGCGCTGCCAAGATCTTGTTGTGGCAGAGCAGCAGGGTCGGGCGGTCGACCGCCGCGACCACGTTGGCGATGGTGAAGGTCTTGCCCGTGCCGGTCGCCCCCAGCAGCACCTGGTGC
>JBJONS010000657.1:0-8812 GCA_046051725.1 Pseudomonadota bacterium
GCTTCCCGCAGGTGGGCCACTGCTACTTGGTGGTGCGGGCCCGCACCGACAAGAACGGCAAGGTGCGGCAGACCAGCGAGCAGCGCTTCTGGGCCGAGGTGGCGACCTCGCCGACCTTTGACCCGCTGCGCGAGCGCTACCCCGGGGCGGCGTTCGAGGCCTTTATCCGCAGCAAGGTCACGCCCATCCCCGGTGACATCACCGATCCGATGTGCGGCGTGCCCGACGCCCTGCGTGACGAGCTGCGCGGCACGCTCGACGTGCTGGTCAACAGCTCGGGCGTGGTCGACTTCAACCCGCCCCTCGACTACGCCTTGAACGTCAACGCGTTCGGCATGAAGAACCTCGTCGAGCTGTGCCGAGACCTGGGCAAGCCGGGGACCACCGGCCTCCCCCTCTTCCACACGTCCACCTGTTACGTCGCAGGGGATCGGACGGGGGCGGTCGACGAGGTCAACCCTTTGACCTTCCCCTTCCCCAAGGGCAAAGACCTCGACCGCAAGCACTGGGATCCCGAGCGCGAGATCGCCGAGTGCCTCGATCTGGTCGACAACGTCCGCCACCGGGCCAACGACGCCTTCCGTGAGTCGGCCTTCCTCGATCAGGCGAAGAAGAACCTGTATGGGCGCAACGAGCCCCGGCGGGGCGCGGCGCTCGACGACGAGCTCAAGAAGGTCAAGCGCGAGTTTGAAGAGCAGCGGCTGATCGAGGGCGGCACCGAGCGCGCCAAGTTCTGGGGCTGGCACAACATCTACACCTACACCAAGTCGATCGGCGAACAGATCCTCTGTCTGTCCGGGCTGCGGTTCACCATCGGTCGCCCGGCGGTCATCGAGTCCTCGCTGGTCTACCCCAAGGTCGGCTGGAACGAGGGCATCAACACCTCGGCCCCGCTCATCTACATGGCGGTCCAAGGCCCCGTCCGCTACCCGCAGCAGCGCGAGACCGTGCTGGACGTCATCCCCGTCGACATGGTCGCGAGCGGCATGATGGTCAGCCTGGGCGAGCTGCTCGAAGAGCGGCACCAGGCGGTCTACCAGTACGGCAGCTCGGACTCGGCCCCCCTGCCCATCAACCGGCTCATCGAGCTGGTCGGCTTGTGGAAGCGCCACCACTTCCGCAACAAGTCGTCGGGCAACAGCCTGCTCAACTCCCTGTCGGCCCACTGGGAGCCGACCGCGATCAGCGTGCAGGACTATTTTGAGAGCGGCCCGGCCAAGCGCTCCGAGCAGGTCAAGGCGGCCTCGACCTGGCTCAAGCGCCTGACCGACACCCCCCTGCGCGACGTGGTCAGCCCGCTGACCGCCGCGCTGGACGGCCTGGGCAAGTCGCTGACCGTGCAGGCGCGCATCACCGATCAGTTCGTGCCCTTCATGGCCACGCACAACTACCGGTTCTCGTGCGCGAACACCCGCGCGGCCTGGGCGCGCCTGCCCGTCGAGCAGCGCGGGGTCATGAGCTGGACCCCCGAAAACATCGACTGGCGGCACTACCTCTACGAGATCCACTGCCCCGGCATCCACGCCCACGTCAGCCCCCTCATCGACGAGCGGCTCAGCAAGCCCAAGAAGCCCCTCAAGAGCTACGACCACCTGCTGGCGCTGCTCGACGAGGTGGCCGAGCGCCACGACGAGGCCCCGGCCCTGATGCGCACCCACCCCGACGGCTTCACCCGCGTGTCCTACAAGGCGATGCGCGCGCGGGCCGAGGCGGTCGCGGTGCGCCTCGCGGCGATGGGCGTCCAGCCCGGCGACCGGGTGCTGCTCTCGGGCAACAACCACCCCGACTGGCCGATCGCCTGCTTCGGCATCTTCCGGGCCGGCGCGGTCGCCGTCCCCCTCGACCCCGGCCTCGACGCGGCCAAGGCGAGCGTGATCTGCGCGAACGCCAGCCCCAAGGCCGCGATCCTCGACAGCAAGGCGGTCACCAACTTCGGCCTGCTGCTGGGCGCCGATGGCGAGCAGCTGCCGGTCCTCGACCTGCACGCCGCCTCGGCCCCCGGCGCGGTCGGCCGGCTGCCGGTGCTCGACATCGGCCCCGACACCCTGGCCAGCGTGCTCTACACCTCGGGCACCACCGGCGATCCGAAGGGGGTCATGCTCAGCCACGGCAACTTCTGCGCGATGGTCGCGAGCATCGGCCGCCTCTTCCCGCTCACCGAAGATGACCGCCTGCTCAGCGTGCTGCCGATGCACCACGCCTTTGAGTTCTCCTGCGGCCTGCTGCTGCCGCTCAGCATGGGCGCCCGCATCATCTACCTCGACGAGATCAACGGCGACCGGCTCTCTTACGGCCTGCAAGAGGGCCGGGTGACCGCGATGGTCGGCGTGCCGGCACTCTGGCAGCTGCTCGAGCGCCGCATCCGCAACCAGGTCAAGCAGCGCGGCCAGCTCTTCTCGATGGCCTTCGACGGGGCGCTGAACATGAACCGCAGCCTCGCCGCCAGCGTCGGGGTGGACCTCGGGCGCCTGCTCTTCGGCTCGGTGCACAGCCGCTTCGGCGGGCACGTCCGCATGCTGATCTCGGGCGCGGCCGCGCTGCCCAAAGAGACCCAGCGCCTCTTCTCGGGCCTCGGCCTGCACATGAGCGAGGGCTATGGCCTGACCGAGGCGGCGCCGGTGCTCACCGCCAGCCTGCCCAAGCCCGGCACCAAGCCCGGCAACGTCGGCGAGGCCATCCCCGGGGTGCAGATCAAGATCCACGAGCCCAACGACCAGGGCGTGGGCGAGGTCTGGGCGCGCGGCCCCAACGTCATGAAGGGCTACTTCGGCAACGTGCAGGCCACCGCCGCCGTGCTGACCCCCGACGGCTGGCTCAAGACCGGCGACATGGGCAAGGTCGACCATAAGGGTCGCCTGAGCCTGGTCGGCCGGGCCAAAGAGGTGGTCGTCACCGCCACCGGCGAGAACGTGTACCTCGACGACGTCGAGGCCGCGCTCGGCACCATCAAGCACGTCAAAGAGTACGTGCTGGTCGGTGTCCCCGACCCGCGGGGCGGCGAGCGCCTCGGCATGCTGGCGGTGCCCGACAGCGAAGAGAAGTGCGACCGCCTCACGCTGCACGAGCGGGCCCAGACCGCCATCCGCGAGGCCATCGAGAAGCTGCCCCAGGTGCAGCGCCCGGCGGTCACCCACCTCGTTGACGCCGACCTCCCCCGGACGCCGACCAAGAAGGTCAAGCGCAAAGAGTCGGCGGCGGTGCTCATCAAGATCGTCGACGCCACCGCCGCCCGCAAGGGCAAGGGTGGTCTCGGCGGCCCGGTGACCCACGCGATCGCCGCGGTGGCCGGCGTGGACGAGGGGCTGGTCCACAGCCACTCGCGCCTGCGCGAAGACTTCGGCTTCGACTCGCTGATGTACGTCGAGCTGGCCTCGGCGCTCGAGGCGGTCGGTGAGGGTCGACCGGACGCCGACAGCCTGTCCCGCGCCGAGACGGTGGGCGACATCGTGCGCCTGGTCGGCGCGCCCCCCACCGAGCCGCGCACCCCCAAAGACCCCACCGAGAACACCCCCTACCCGGTGCCCTCGGCGGTCGCCGACGCGGCCAAAGAGGCCATGCGGGTCGTGCAGGCCCAGTTCAACGGGCCGGCGCTGGGCACCAAGGTCTATGGGCGGGCCAACATCCCCCAGAACCGACAGACCATCGTCATCAGCAACCACACGAGCCACCTCGACATGGGCCTCGTGAAGTACGCGCTGGGCGACTACGGCCGGCAGCTCACCGCCCTGGCCGCCAAGGACTACTTCTTCGAGGGCAACCGCCTCAAGGTGACGTGGTTCACGCACTTCACGAACGTCGAGCCCCTCGACCGCAAGGGGGGCTTCCGCACCTCGATGCGCGAGGCCCGGGCGGTGATCGACCAGGGCAAGGTGGTGCTCATCTTCCCCGAGGGCACCCGCCAGACCGACGGCACGCTCGGCGAGTTCAAGCCGCTGGTCGGCAAGCTCAGCCTTGACTCGGGCGTCGACATCCTGCCGCTCTTCATTGACGGCGCCCACAAGGCGATGCCCAAGGGCCGGATGCTGCCGACCCGCCGCGGCGTGAAGGTCCGCATCGGCCTGCCGCTGCCGGTCGAGCACCTGCGGCGGCTGACCGTCGGCATGAAGTCCAGCGACGCGGCGCGCCGGGCCACCGAGCTGGTGCGCATGGCGGTCGAGGCCCTCGGCCGGGGCGAGCTGCTCGACATCAGCCTGCTGCAGCCTCAAGACCTCACGCCCACACTCAAGCTCAGCCCCGAGCAGGTGGTCGAGCGCATCATGGCGGGCCTGCCGCCGCGCTTCCAGCGCGACGCCTTCAGCGAAGCCCGCACCTGGTACTTCACCCTCGGCGGCAACGACGGCCCCCGCTACACGCTGCAGGTCAGCGCCGACGGCGCGCAGGTCCACAAGGGAAAGCCGGCCAACGGGGCTGACTGCGTGGTCAAGACCAGCGTCGAGATGTTCCGCAAGATCTGCGAAGAGGCCTACGCCCCCGATCCGAGCGAGTTCATCAGCGGCGCGATCAAGGTGAGCGAGATCCCGCTGCTCATCGAGTTCAGCCAGCTCTTCAACCTGTCCGAGGCCCGGGCCTGAGCCCGGCGAGAGCCCCCATGCGCATCGTCATCAGCGGCGCCACCGGCTTCCTGGGCCGCCACACCTGCCGCCAGCTCGCCGCGGCCGGCCACGAGCTCCTCTGCCTCTCGCGGGGGGGCGCGCTGCCCGCCGGCCTGCCCACGGGCGCGGCGGCGACGGCCCGCTCGGTCGACGTGCTCGACGAAGGCGCGCTCGACGCAGCCTTCGACGGACAAGACGTGCTGGTCCACGCCGCGGGGGTGGTCTCGCACAGCCTCGCCGACGCGGCCAAGACCACCGCCCTGCACATCAGCGGCACCGAGCGGGCCCTCCGCGCGGCGCGGCGGGCGGGGATCAAGCGGGTCATCTACCTCTCGACCAGCGGCACCATCGCGGTCGGCACCGATCCCGACCAGGTCTTCGACGAGGACGCCCCGCCTCCCCTCGAGATCATCGACCGCTGGCCCTACTACCGCAGCAAGCTCTTCGCCGAGCAGGTGGCCCTGCGCCACAACGACGCCGACCTGCCCGTGATCTGCCTGAACCCCACCCTGCTGCTCGGGCCCGGCGATGACCCGCTGGGCAAGTCGACCGACGCGGTGCGCACCTTCCTCGACGACGGCGTGCCGCTGGCGCCGCCCGGCGGCGTGGCCTTCGTCGACGTGCGCGACGTGGCCGACGCGGTCGAGCGGGCGCTGACGCGGGGCCAGGCGGGTCAGCGCTACCTGCTCAACGGCTCCAACCAGACCTTCGAGGCCTTCTTTGCCCGGCTCGCCCGCCTGAGCGGCAAGAAGGCCCCGATGGCCGCCCTGCCCGGGCGCCTCACCCGCGAGGCCCTGCGTTGGCTGCCCGACCTCGGCCGCGACGGCGGCGTCGGGGTCGGCGTGGGCGCACGCATCAGCCGCGAAGACATGGAGCTGGCCAGCCACTTCTGGTACTGCGACAGCGGCCGCGCCGCCCGCCACCTCGGCTGGCGCCCCCGCGACCCCCTCGAGACCCTGCACGACACGGTCACCGACCTGCGCGCCAAGCGCTCCTCGGTCTTCGACCTGTTCACCTGATCGGTCCGGGGCATCGGCGGCCTCGACTGCGGTCAGCACCCGGGCCCTTGGGCGCCGACCGGCCCCCCTCCGGCTCGCCCGCGGGCCCGGCCGCGGCCACGGTCCGCGGCCGCGCGGGCTCGGTCGCTGCGCGACCGCCTGCGGCGCCTTCGGGTCTCCGGGGCGCGGGCGCGGTCGCCCTCCACCCTGCCTGCCGGGGGCACGGCACCGTCCAGGCCAAAGGCCGGGCCTAGGGCGCCTCCCAGGACAGCGCCCACGGGCCGCTGCTCCCCACTTGGCGCAGGCGCTGGGCCAGCACCCGGCCCGCGGTGGTCTCGGCGTCGAGCGGGATCGGCGCGGCGGCATCGGGCCGCTCGAGCGGCAGGCTCGCCCAGTCGACGCCGCGCAAGGCGGCCCGGTGGTCGACGTGCACGCGCAGGGCGCCCCCCTCGGCCAGGGTGCCCTGCAGCTCGAGGCCGCGCAGGCGCCGCAGGATGACTGGAGAGTCACCCTCGTCGACGTCCACCCACCGGTCGTCGAAGGTGAGCGCGACCGAGAAGGGCACCACCTCCCCCGCCCGCTCGGCCTGACCCGCCATCGACAGGGTCTCCCCGCCCGAGAGCGGCTCCAGCCAGACCTCCCCCGAGCGCACCGGGCCGGCGAGGCCGCGCCCCTCCCCCAAGGGCAGCTCGAGGTCGGCGAGCAGGTCGAGCTCCACCTGGTCGGTCACCTCGGCGCGCAAGAAGCCAGCCCGGAACTGATCGGACCCCGCGGCCCGCGCGGCGGGCACCAGCAGGTCGAGCAGGCCGGTCCGTCCGGCGGGGAGGCGCATGCCGACGCCGTTGACGTCGAGCTGCGGCTCGTCCGACCAGAGGTAGACCGGACCCACCGCGAGGGTGGCCCGGTCGAGGCGCAGGGTCCAGCCGCTGTCGGCGTCGGTCCAGACGGCGGCCTCACCATCGACCAGCGCGTCATTCTCGACGATGGCGGCGAAGGACACCCGCGCGCCGCCGGTGGTGTCGGCGCAGCCGGCGAGCAGGGCCAGCGCAGGAAGGGCCAGCGCGGGCAAGCCGCGGGCGCGGGGCAGGCTCACAGCGCCTCCGGGTAGACGGTCAGGGTGAGCATGAAGCTGCGCGGGGCGCCGGGAGAGATGTGCCGCTCGGGTGTGCGGGTGGGGAAGGGCTCGCTGCTCACCGCGGGGAACCAGCTCGCGTAGTTGTACTCGGCGAGGGCATAGCGGCGGTTCAGCACGTTGTTGCAGCTCAGGCCGAGCTCGACCGCGCCGAGGCGCAGCTCGCTGCTCAGATCGACGGTGAAGATGGGCTCGCTCCACTCGGACTGCGGCAGGGGTCGCTTCGAGATCCAGGCGACGCCCGCCCCGTGCCCGAGCTCGGCCCGGCCGGCGGCCCAGGTGTAGCGCAGGTTGCTGTGCACGACCCAGGGGGGCACATACGGGATCAGCATGCCCTCCTGCCGATCCGAATGGTAGTAGGTATAGACGGGCGGCAATTCACCAAAGACCGCCCGGGTCCAAGTGGCCGAGCTGCGCGCAGACAGCCCGCCCACCTGCACCTCGCTGTCGAGCAAGGCGCCGACCCGGCGGGTCTCGCCGGCGACCACGTTGGCGGCCTGCTCCTCATCGAAAACGAGGTCCCGGTCGACCTGGGTGGTGAAGCCGACCAGCCGGTGCACGCCGTCCCAGGCCGCGCCGAGGTGGGTCCAGACCCAGGCCGCCTCGGCCGCCCGCAGGCTGCCGAAGCCCGCCTCCTCGCCCGCCGACAGCGCGGCGGCCTCGATGCTGCGGATCCCTTTGCCGCCCGCCGCCGAGATCGCGTGGGCGTCGTTGATCTTGAACGCGAGGCCGCCGCGCGGCGCGAGGCCCATCGCCCGCGCCTGCCGGTCCTGGGCCCGGGCGATGACGCCGCTGCGGTCCTCGTCGGGGCAGTTGACGTCGTCCTGCTCGACCCCGGGGAACCAGCCATCCTTGGCGGCGCAGCGGTCGAGCAGATCGTACTGAAAAGACTCGGCCCGCAGGCCCGCGCGCAGCTGCAGGCGCTGGTCGAGCTGCAGCTCACCCTCGCCGAACAGCGCGACGTTGGTCTGCTGCAGGCTGTAGTCGGACTCGGTGCGGTAGGCCCGGTCGTCCACCGCGCGCAGGCGGCGGGCGCTGGCGTCGACGTCGTCGCTGCGGCCGAAGGCGCCGGCCCGCACCACGCCCTCGACCCGCTCGCCGACCTTGCGGCCCTCGGCCCGCCCCTCGACCGAGGCGGTGCGCCCGGCGTAGCGAAAGCTCATGAGATCGCCGCGCTGGTCGTGGTCGCTCTCACCAGGGCGACGGTCATCGAGCAGATAGCCGGTGAAGTTATCCCGCAGGCCCATGGTCCGCTGGGCGAGCCCCCCATCCAACGACCAGCGCAGGCCAGGGTCGTCGCTGTGTACGCCCAAGGCGAGGAAGGTCTGGGTCCCCCGGCCGCCCTGGGCGGGGTCCTGGGTGTCATAGAGCCCCAGCCGCCCGGCCTCGACGTCGACCCGGCGGATGACGCCGGCGTGCTCGTAGTCGGTGCCGTAGAGCCCGGCCATCGCGTGCAGGGTCGGGCTGCCGGCGTCCCGCTCGAGGCGGGCGATGAGGCTGCCGCGCTGGGCCGCCCGGCTCTGCCCATAGCCGTCGGTGCGGAAGACCTCGCCGGCCACGAAGGTGCCGGCCTCTTCCCGGTGGCGCCAGCCGACCACCCCGCGGCGGGTGCCGAAGCTGCCGACCTGGGTGCGCAGCATCAGCCCCGGCTCGGGCAGGCCCAGCGAGAAGCGGGCGCTGCCGGCCACCGCGAAGTCGCCCTGGGCGGGGTCGAAGGGCCCCTCCATCACCCGCATGGTGCTGATCACCTCGGGGATGATGCTGTGCAGGTCGACGAGGCCGTGGCCGTGCGGGTTGCCGACCTGGTTCAGCGGCAGGCCGTCGACGCTGAACGCGATGTCTTGGCCGTGCCTCGCGTCAAAGCCGCGCAGGAAGATCTGCTCGGGGTGGGCGTCGCTGCCGGTCCGCACGAGGAAGACCGCCGGGGCCAAGGTCAGCACGTCGGCCGAGTTCAGGGTGGGCACCGCGAGGCTGTCATGCACGTCGATGTTGACGTCGTAGGCCCCGCGCGAGGGCTCTGGCGCCTCGCCGGCCACCACCTCGATGACCTCGCCGGCCTCGTCCGGGGCCCCGGGCGCGGGGGCCTCGGG
>JBJONS010000658.1:0-6338 GCA_046051725.1 Pseudomonadota bacterium
AGCGGGCCTACCCCCCGCAGGCCGTCGTCCTGCGCCTCGAGGACGAGATCGACATCAGCCGCGGCGACGTCATCGTCAAGTCCGACAACCAGCCGCGGGTCAGCCGCCACCACACGGCCCACGTGGTGTGGATGAGCGACACCCCCCTCGATCCGGGCCGCAGCTGGCTGATGAAGCACGGCGCCGGCTACGGCCGGGTCACCATCGACGCCATCGAGCACCGCGTCGATCTCGAGACGCTGCAGCCGGTCAGCGGCGTGTCCGAGCTCAAGCTCAACGACATCGCGCGGGTCCGCTTCACCTCGCACAAGCCGCTGCCGACCGACCCCTACCGCCAGAACCGGGCGATGGGCGCGCTGATCTTCATCGACCCGGTGACCAACAACACCGTGGGCGCCGGCATGATCGCCGAGTCTGACCGCGATGAGGGCAAGGCCGAGCAGGACGGCGGCACCGAGGTCGGCGCCGCCGAGCGCGAGCGCCGGCTGGGCCACGCGCCCGGCGTGCTGTGGCTGTGGGGCGGCGCAGACGCGGTCCGCACCGCGCTGGCCTTCGCGACCGAGCGCCGGCTGTTTGACGGCAACACCCTCGCGGTCGTGCTCGACGACGGCGACCCCCGCTACGGCGGCGGGCTCGGGGCCCAGCTCGAGGCGACCGCGCGGCGCTTCGTCGACGCGGGCCTCGTGGTGGTCGTGGGCGCCCAGGTGCCGCCCCCGGCGGCGCTCAGCGCGGTCGATCTGCCTCTGGGTGGCCTGCCGGTCGATGACCTCGACAAGGCGACCGCGGCGGTCGTCGGCGCTGCGGTGCAGGCGGGCATGGTCCGCCGGTGAGCGGCGGGTCCGGGGCCTGGTCCCGGCGGGCCCTGCTCGCCAGCGGCGGCGCGCTCTGCTGCGGCCTCGCCGCCCAGGCGGCGGCGCCGGTCCCCCGCCCGCCCCGGCCCGATCCGCCGCCGCCCGAGCCCCCGCCGGGCGCGGCCCCCTACACGCCGGCGCTCTGGCCGGCGGCCGCGGGCTTCGCCCCCCGCGCCCGCCAGACCTTGCGCGCACCGAGCGACCCGGCGCGCCCCTTCGTCGTCTACGCGGTGGGCAGCAGCTTCACCAACGGGCTCGGCCTCGGCCGGGTGGCCTTCGCCCAGCTGCAGGCGGCCCACCCCGGCGCGCCGCCGCTGGTCTGGCGCCAGACCGTCGGCAACGCCACCCCCTGGCAGCACCTGCGGGGCTGGCTCGAAGGCGACGTCATCCCGGCGAACCCCGACCTCGTGCTCATCTACACCATCGGGATGATGCACCACCTCGACGACATCCTCGGCCAGCTGCGCAAGCGCACCACCGCCGAGGTGGTGGTGCCCACCGTCCACTGGCGGGCCCACGACGCCAGCCACTGGGGCCAGCGTGAGGACGCCCCCGACCAGGACGTCGCGGCCCTGCGTGAGGTCTGCGCGAAGCACGGCGCCTTCGTGCTCGAGCACCGGGCCGAGCTCGCCCGGTACATGCGCGAGAACAATCTCAGCATCGATGCTCTGCTGCGCGACAAGTTCCACCAGAGCCGCTACGGCACCCACATGCTGCAGCTGCTGCTGGCCGCCGCGCTGTCGGCCCCGCCCGCCGGCGCCCCCGACCCGCGCCTCGTGGTGCACCCGCTGCACCGCACGCTGGCGCCCGGCGAAGCGCTCACGCTCTCGCTCCAGGGCGGGCGCTTCGACCTCGGCCTCGACGCCGGCCCGGGCCGCCTGCGGGTGCGCGTCGACGACCGCCCCGCCGCGGACCACCCAGCGGCGGTGGTCGGACCGGTGCGCTTCGGCGCGGCCAACGCCGCCAAGCCGGGCACCACCGCCCGCGAGACCGGCCCGCACGGGGTGCGCCCGGGGCGGCGGGCCTGCGGGGGCCTGACCGGTGGACCCTCACCGTGCTCGACCCGCCCACCCGCTACCTCTTCGAAGCAGAGCGGGCGGGAGCCCAGGGTGAAGGGCTGATCGCCGCCGACAGCAGCTCGGCCGATGGGCAGCTGCTGGTGCCGACGCGCTGGTGGCGCTACCCTGAGCGCAACCGACCGGGTGACACCTATGAGATCAGCGTGCAGCGCGGTGTGGTCGACGAGGTCAGCGCCGCGCTCGACCCGCAGGCCGCGCGCCACCAGGGCGGCTATGTCGAGCACCGCTTGGCGATGGGCCTGCCCCCGGGCACGCACCGCGTCACCCTGCAGGCCGAGGGCGCGCCGGTGCGCCTCCGCCAGCTCTACGCCCACACCGTCCAGGCCTGAGGCCGCCCCGAGGCGCGATGCCCGATGACCGCTCCCCCGCGCAGGCCGCGCCCCCGCTGAGCCGCCGCCTGCTGCTGGCCGGCGCCGCGGCGCTGACGCTCTGCCCGTGGGCCCACGCCGAAGACGACGCCGCTGAAGGCCAAGAGGCGCCCGAGCGCCCCGCAGGCCGCGCCCCCCCGGTGCCGCCGGCAGGGGCGGCGCCCTACGTGCCGCAGCTGAGCGCCCGCGCAGGCTCTGGGCTGGTCCGCGCCCGACAGACCCTATCGAGCCCTGCCGACCCAGCCCGTCCCTTCGTGATCTGGGCCCTGGGCAGCTCTTACACCAACGGCCTCGGCTTCGGTCGCCACGCGCTCGAGGCCCTGCGCGCCCGCTGGCCGCAGGCCCCGCCCTTGGTCTGGCGCCAGACCATCGGCAACGCGGTCCCCTGGCAGTTCCTGCGCGGCTGGGCCGAAGGAGAGGTCATCCCCGCGAACCCCGACGTGGTGCTGATCTACACCATCGGCAAGCCGCGGGATCTGGAAGACCTGCTCCTCCAGCTCCGGGCCCGCACCAGCGCCGAGCTCATCGTCCCGACGGTGCACTGGCGGCAGAGCGACGCCGCGCTGTGGGGGAGCTCCGAGGACGCGCCCGACCAGAAGGTGGCCGAACTGCGCGAGCTCTGCGCCACCCACGGCGCCGAGCTGCTCGAGCACCGGGCCGAGTGGGCCCGCTACCTGCGCGAGAACAACCTCGGGCTCGACGCGCTGCTCCGCGACAAGGTGCACCAGTCGCCCTACGGCGCCTGGATGCTGCAGGCCCTGCTCGCGGCCACCCTGAGCATGCCCCCCGCGGGCGTCGCTGAGCCGAAGCTCGAGGTCTCGGCCATCGACCGCGTGCTCCACCCCGGTGAGACGCTCGAGCTGCGGGCGACCGGCGGCCGCTTCGACCTCGGCCTCGCGCCAGGCGAGGGTCGCCTCGCGGTCAAGGTCGACGGCAAGGCCGCCGACGCCCATCCGTGCTTTGTGCAGGGCCCGGTGGTGCGGGGCGCCAACAACGCCGCGCAGGTGGGCGTCCCCGCGCGCGACGTCGGCCCCCACGGCCTGCGGCTGGCGACGGCCGACCGCCTCAGCGACCAGCGGTGGACCCTGCGGATGACCGATGACACCGGCGGCTACGCCATCGAGGGCAGCCGCAGCGGGCCCCAAGGCCAGGGCCGCAACACCGCCGACCTCAGCAGCGCCGATGGGCAGGTGACCGTGCCCGCTGGCTGGTGGCGGCGCCCCGGATTCAACCGCACCGGCGACACCTACACGATCGACGTGCAGCGCGGCGTGGTCAGCGAGGTCGACGCGGTGGTCGACCGAACCCGCCCCCGGCACAGCCCGCGCTACCTCGAGCACCGCCTCGCCATCGGGCTCGAGCCCGGCCCCCACCGCATCGAGCTGCGGGCGCTCGGCGCGCCGGTGACCCTGCGCAAGCTCTACGCGAGCCGCGTCCAGGCCTGAGCGGCGACGGGATCAGATCCCCGACGCGGTCAACATCGCGCCGAGCCGCTGCAGGGCGTCGTGCAGCGCCGGGTGCTCGACCGAGAAGCGCGCGGTGAGCGCGGCCGCCTCGTCGGGGTGGCGGGGCTCGGCGGCGGCGCTCAGCGCGGCCTCGATGCGCAGCAGCATGGCGGCGAGCTGCGCGCGGCTGCCCTCGCTCAGCCCCGCGGGGTCCTCAAGCGCGGCGTCCAGGGCGGCGAGCGCGGCGGCCAGGCGGTCATCAGCGGGCTCAGACATCAGCACCTCCGCCGGCGCCCTAGTGCGGCCGGGGGCGCGGGGCCAGCGATCCAGCGCAGGCCGCCGCGCCCGGGCGCGGCCCGCAGAATAGGCTCCGCCCCGGAGACCCCGCCATGACCGCGCCCGCCCGCCTCCTCGCCCCGCCCGCCGCCGCGCGCCGCGCCCTTTGCGGGGCCGCCCTCGGCCTCGGGCTCACCCTCGGCGCCTGCGGGGGGTCCGCGCCGCCGACGCCGACCGTCCAGACCCACCACACGGTCGAGCCCGCGCTGCCCGCAGCCCCGGCGACCGCCGCCCACCCGCCCCTGACCGCGCCGGCCGAGCTGGCCCAGGACGAGGCGCCCAGCGCCGATCTCGCGGCGGTCGACGCCGCGGTCGAGCTCGGCGCCGCGGCCCCGAGCGCGCCGCTCATCCCGGGCGCGCCCCTCAACAAGACCGTGCTGCGGCTGCTCGAGAGCTACCCGACCGACGGCACCTACACCTACTATTGGAAGCGCGGGCAGCACACCGACGGCACCAGCCGCACGCTGCGCTGGGGCGAGACGGTGCTCGCCGAGGGCAGCCCCGCCGGTCAGGTGCACTGCAGCGGCATCACCTGGGAGCTCTGGCTGCGCGCGCTCGACGAGAGCGGCGGCGCGACGGTGCTTCAGCCCCAGATCACTGGTGACGAGCTGCTGGCGCTGCGGGCCACCTGGTACGTCGAGGACGGCAGCCTCGGCGGGCCGGTCGACGCCCTGACCCGCCGCGGCCTCGCCCAGCGGGTCGACCGCCTCGACGACCTGCGGCCCGGCGACTTTGTGCAGTTTTGGCGCAACAGCGGCAAGGGCCACAGCGCCGTGTTCATCGACCACATCCGCAACCCCGACGGCAGCGCGCGGGGCATGATCTACTGGTCGGCCCAGCAGAGCAGCGGCGGCCTCGGCAAGCGCCGGGTCAGCGTGGGCGACGGCGAGTTCCAGATCGCCCCCGGGCGGCTGCACGGGGCGCGGGCCATCCTGCCCGCCGGGGCGATCCCCTCGGCCGCGGTGGCCGCCGCGACCCCATCGGTGGCGAGCCCCCCGCCGGCCGCGGCCCCTGCCCCTCCCCTCGGATCGGCAGAGGCCCCCCCGGCGCCCGCTCCCGCCGCCCCATCCAGCGCGACCGAAGCCGCGGCCATCGCGACCCGCGAGGGCGAGGCGCACGCGGCCCCGACCGCGGCGGTCATTGACTGAGGCGCGCCATGCTTGGCCAGCTCGACCACGACGCGCTCCGGCCCATCCAGCAGGCCATGGCCGAGGCCCAGACGCCCGCGGACTGGCGGGCCACGGCCGCGGCCTGGGACGCGGTGAGCGGGGCCGCCGACTGGAGGCGCACCCCCGGACCCACCCCCTACGACGCCGCAGGGCTGACCCGCGCCATCTCGACCTGGGCCGAGCGCCGGGCGGCGGCCGACCCCTGGGGACTCGCCGCGGCGCTTGAAGAGCACCTGCAGCGCCACCTCGTCGATCTCGCCGACCCTGGGCTCTATGTGGTGGCGCGCTCTGGGCCGCCGCTGCTGGTCGAGGCCTTCTTCGCCGCGGCAGAAGAGGCCCTGCTCGACTTGGCCGACCGCTTGGTGCCGCCCGCCGCCCTCGCCAGCGCCCGCGCGCGCATGGAGGCCCACGCCCGCCTGTTCGGCCGCTCGGCCCTGCTGCTCTCGGGGGGCGCGACCTGGGGCTTTCACCACCTCGGCGTGGTGAAGGCCCTCTTCGACGAGGGGCTGCTGCCCGAGATCTTGTCGGGGGCGAGCACCGGCGCGATGATCGCCGCGGGGGTCTGCACCCGCGACGATGACGGGCTGCGCGCCATGTTCGACGATCTGGGCCAGCTGCGCCGCGACGGCCTGCGGGCGGTGGCCCCGCGGCTGGCCCTGTCCCGCCGCGCGCTGCTCGACCCCCAGCGCCTCTACGAGGTCCTGCTGCACAACGTGGGGCCGGCCACCTTCGCCGAGGCGCACGCCCAGAGCCGGCGGGTGCTGAACATCTCGGTCAGCTCCCCCCGCCGCATGGGCAAGCCGCGGCTGCTCACGCACCTGACCGCCCCCGACGTGCTGGTCGCCCGCGCGGCGCTCGCCAGCTCGGCGCTCCCGGGCTTGTTCCCGGCCGTCGAGCTCCGCCAGCGGCCGCCCGGCGGGGTCGAGGGCCCCGCTTGGCCCGGCGAGCTGTGGGTGGACGGCAGCCTGCAGGCCGATCTGCCCAAGCAGCGCCTCGCCCGCCTGCACAACGTCAACCACTTCATCGTCAGCCAGACCAACCCCCACGTCGTGCCCTTCGCGCAGGACCGCCCAGGCGGCGGGCTGCGGCG
>JBJONS010000659.1:0-4795 GCA_046051725.1 Pseudomonadota bacterium
GACGTCCCCCACCTTGAGCACGTTGGCCATCGTGTCTTGGTTGCGGCTCTTGAAGGATCGATCTGGGTTGGGTGGGTAGGCCCACTTGGTCCAACTCAAGGGGATGATGGCCTCGTGGGCGCCGATGCCGACGATGGCGTGCCCCTTGTCGACCTCGGTCACGACGGCGGCGTACCGGCGGTCGACCTCCAGCGCGCTCTGCGCGGGGGCGGCGCCGAAGCCACCGACCCCCTCGGGGCCGACGACCAGCGTGGCCTCGGCCTGCTCTTTGCGCAGGGCCGCCTCTTGTTCGTCGAGGCGGGCGCGGATGCCGCCGGCGGCGACGTTCTCGGCCGCACCGCGCCAGCCCACGAGGTTGTCGGCCCGGTTCACGCCGCTGACCAGGGCGTCCTGCGCGACCTTCTGCAGGTCGAGGTCGCAGGTCGTGTGCACCGACAGGCCGTCGTTGTAGATCTTGTCGAAGCCGTAGGTGTCGACGAGGTAGCGGCGCACATGCTCAGTGAACGAGGGCGCCAGGGTCAGGAACTCGTTCGGCGCCCGGTGGATCGACACCGCCTCGGCCAGCGCGGCGTCGTAGGTGCTCTGGTCGATGTAGCCCTTGTCCCGCATCTGCCCGAGCACGTAGAGCTGCCGGGTGCGCGCCTTCTCCCAGTGGATGTGCGGCGAGTAGTCGCTGGGGCGCTGCGGCAGGCCGGCCAGGATGGCAGCCTCGGCGAGGGTGATGTCCTCGACGCTCTTCCCGAAGTAGGTGCGCGCGGCGGCTTCGACGCCGTAGGCGCCGGAGCCGAGGTAGATCTGGTTGAGGTACAAGTAGAGGATGTGCTTCTTGTCGAAGGCCTCTTCGATCCGCCAGCTCAGCAAGATCTCGCGGATTTTTCGCTCGTAGGTCTTCTCGCTCGACAGCAGAAAGTTGCGCGCGACCTGCATCGTGATGGTCGACGCGCCTTGGGCCTTGCGCCCCTTCGCTGCGTTGCGCCCGAAGGCCCTGAGGATGCCCTCGTAGTCGACGCCGTCATGGGTCCAGAAGTTGTGATCTTCGGCGGCCAGGAAGGCATCTTGGACGTGCTTGGGGATCGTGTCGAGGGGCGTCACGTAGCGCCGCTTCTCGTAGATCTCGCCCAGCGTGCGCCCCTTGACGTCGTAGACGACGGTGACGGTCGGCGGGTTGTAGCGGCCCAGCTCGTCGATCGTCGGCAGATTCGCCGAGAACGTGTAGTATGCGGTCGACGCCACGACGCCGCCGGCCACGACGCCCACCACCGACAAGAAGAGCGCGAGGGCCGCCAGCCGCAGCCACCAGCTCGACCGTGCAGGCGGCGCCGCCTGGGTCGACGTGGGCTCGGCGGCCGGGGGCCGGCGCGCGGTCGTCCGGGGCGGGTCACCGACGCGGGCGGCCCCCTGGGCGCCATCTGGGGCCCGGGTCTGGCCGCGGGGCGCGGGCTCCCGACCGGCCGGGGGCCGGCCCGCCGCGGCGCCGAACCACGCGCCGCCTTGCGCTTCCGGGCCGTCGGCGCGCCGCTGCGGCGTGGGCTGCGGCGCGGCCCGCGGCGGGACCTCGGGGGCGGAAGCCGCGGCTGGGCGCGCCGGCGGTGGCGACGGACGGGGGGCCGGCCCCCGGGCCGATGGGCTCGTCGGGCTGGTCCACGTCGGCCCCGAGGGCGGGATGGGCCCGCTCGGCCCGGGCTCAGTGGGCTGGGCGCGGGGGGCGTTCGGCGCAGAAGGGGCCGCGGTGGGCGCTGCGCTCGGGCTGAGGCCGCGCATGCTGTGGGCCGCAGGCTCGATGGGCGGGGGCGCGGAGGGTGCCGACGGGGTGGAGGATCGGGGCCGACCGGGGTCGTCAAAGGCCACGCCACGCTCAGCGAGCCGCTCGACCATCCCGGGTGGGTAGGTGATGGCCAGCGTGTGCCCGCAGTGGAGGCAGTGCAGTTCTGCGCCAGGGAGCGGGTAGGGCTGCTCAAGCCGCCGGGGCGTCTGGCAGTGCGGGCACTTGATCTTGAGGGCCATGGCTCTCTGGCGTGGCGGCGAGGTCGCGGTCGAGGGTGCGCTCGACGAGGGGCGGACCTTTGCCCCCCAAGGCCCACAAGCTGCGGACCTCGCGATGGTATGCGTTGTGCCGGAGCGCGTCAACGCTGAACAGCGCGGCCCGCGGCGGCGGCTCGCGGCGCTCGGTGGGCTGTGGGGGCGCGGCGCCGGAGCCGAAGCGGTCAGGGAGGAGGCCGGGCGCCCCGCGGGCTCTGCCTCACGATTGACACACCCCCCGCAGCGCCCTAGCCTGCGGGCTCACCACCAGCCTCGTCGACGGCGGCCACATGACCACGCAGCAACCTGTTCGGGCGCCCGGGGCCGCGCCGCGCTGGGTGCGGGGGCTCATGCACCTCGGGCTCGCGCTCGCCGGCGCGCCGATCGGCCTGCTCGGCTACCACGCGCTGGGCTCCAACGCGGACGCGCCGCTGCAGGTGCCAGGCGAGAGCACCCTTGAGCAGGCCGTCTCCGCGCTGGGGCTGGGCGGCGGCTACGAGCTCCGCGCGCTGGCGATCCTCGAACGCGACCTCTACTACGTCGAGCAGCGCTACGTGGAGCCCGAGCGCATTGATCCCGACGCGATGTTCCAGGCCGCGCTGGATCGGGTCGAGCGCGAGCAGCCCGAGGTGCTGCTCAGCCGCGAGCCCGGCGGCGACCGGCTCCAGGTCTCGGTCGGCCCGTGGTCGACCACCCTCGCGTTGGAGCCCCTCCGCAGCCTGCGGGACGTCGGAGAAGAGCTGCGGCGCGTGGCGGCGGTGCTCGACGAGCGGCTGGACGCCGCGGTCCCGCGCCCGGCCATCGAGTACGCCATGATCAACGGCGCGCTGAGCACGCTGGATCCGCACACGGTCCTGCTGCCTCCCGAGCAGGCGCGCGAGATGGAGATCGACAACCAGGGCGAGTTCGGCGGCCTGGGCATCGAGCTCGAGGCGCGAAACGGGACCCTGACCATCCACCAGCCCATCGACGGGACCCCGGCGTCCAAAGCGGGCCTGCAGGCTGGTGATCAAATCGTCCGGATCGAGGATGAGTCCACGGTCAACATGGACATCTCCGACGCCGTGACGCGCCTCCGTGGCCAGGTCGGGACGCCGGTCCGGATCCTGATCAAGCGGAAGGGACGGCCCGATCTCCTGCCGGTCACCATCATCCGGGATCGGATCAAGCTCAACCCGGTCACCAGCGCGATGCTGCCGGGCGGGGTCGGCTACGTGCGGATCAAGTCCTTCAACAGCAACGTGGCGGTGGACCTTGAGGAGCAGCTGAGCGCGCTGGGACAGGCCTCGCGCGGGGGCTTGCGCGGCCTTGTGTTGGATATGCGGGGCAACCCCGGCGGCTACCTGAACCAAGCGGTCGAGGTGGCGGATCGGTTCATCCACGCCGGTGTGCTCGTCGCGACGGTGGAGGGCGCGACCGGGCGGCGGGAGGAGCAGGCAGCGCGAAGCCCCGGGACTGAGGCGGGGTATCCCATCGCGGTGCTCGTCAACGGGAGCTCGGCGAGCGCGTCTGAGATCGTCGCCGGCGCCATCCGCAACCTCAACCGCGGCGTCATCATCGGGGAGCGCACCTACGGAAAAGGCTCGGTGCAGCACCTCTATGAGAACAAGGACAGCAGCAGCCTCAAGCTGACCGTGGCCCGCTACTTGACCCCGGGCGACCAGAGCATCCAGAGCGTGGGGATCCCGCCCGACATCCTGCTGCAGCCCTCGGTGCTGCGGGCGCCGGCGGCGGACGCGGCGGGCGACCTGCCGGTGATCAGCTTGTATTGGCGCGAGTGGCTCGAGCGAGAGGCCGATCTGGATCGCCACCTCGCCGACGAGGCCCAGGCCCTGCCCGCGCCTGCGCTCAGCCTCCGCTACCTCCGCGCCGAGAATGAGGACGAGCGCGCCGATCCGCGGCCCCACGAGGACTGGGAGGTGATGTTCGCCCGCGACGTGGTCGCGGCCTCTCCCGCCGCGGATCGGGTCGGCCTGCTCAAGGCGGCCGCGGCGGTCGTGGACGCCCGCGCCCGCGCCGAAGAGCGCGCCATCGTCGAGGCCTTCGCGCAGCTGGGTGTCGACTGGCGCCCGGGAGCCAACCCCGATGCGCCGGCGGTCGGAATGCGCCTCGATCTTGGGCCCGACGGGCGCCTCGTCGCTGGCGAAGAAGAGGAGATCAGCGTCGAGGTGGTCAACCTCGGCGCGGTCCCCCTCCACCGGGTGTCGGTGTGGACCGAGAGCGCCAACCCCTGGCTCGACGAGCGCGAGCTTTACGTCGGCTCCCTCGCCCCTGGCGCGACCCGCACCGTCAAGCAGCGTGTGCGGGTCCACGACGGCTACGGGGACGAGGTCAGCGAGGTTCACCTGCACCTGCGGGACCTGGATTCGCCCCGGCTCGCCACGGCGACCTCCACCGTGCAGGTCGACGGACAGGCGCTGCCTGCGTTCGCCTACACCCTCCGCCTCATCGACGACGGATCGCAGGAGACCCGCGGAGACGGCGACGGTGAACCGGAAGTGGGGGAGCGGATCGCCATCGAGGTCACGGTCGAGAACATCGGCCAAGGGGCGGCGGTCGACGGCTGGGTCCGCCTGCGGAACCGCGCCGGACGGGCGGTGGATCTCGAAGGAGGATCCGGGCGCTTGGGCACGTTGGAGGGCCCGAAGGGGGGCGAGTGCCCTGACCCCGAGCTCGGCGGCTGCATCGCCCGCCTCGCCCCCGGTCAGGTGGCTGTGGTGCGCTTGCCCATCGAGCTGCGGGCGGCGCCGAGCGGCGACGCGTGGAGCTTCGAGCT
>JBJONS010000660.1:0-15265 GCA_046051725.1 Pseudomonadota bacterium
GCGGCCCGCCGATGCCCCCACCGCCGCCGTTCTAAGCGACGCGCTGCACGTTGCTCTCGACCCCAGCCCCGCTTCGGCGGGGCCCGGGGTCGCCGCCGTTTTGGGGGACGTCGGCGACGGAACAGGACCCGCGGCGCGGGCGGAGGTGTGGGCCAGGGCGCGGGCGGAGGCGTGGGCGAGGCGCGCACCAAGCGGCAGTTGACGGTGCCCGTGCCGCGCGCCAGGCCTCAGTTCGGCGTACCCTCGCCATAGGTCTTGTAGCCCCGCGTGGGCGGCCTCGCCTCGACGGCCACCGGCGGCGGGCCGAGGAGCTCGTCTTGCTGCTGGGCCTCGGGCGGCAGCGCCTCGGGGGGGATCGCCTCGACCGCCGCCTCGACGCGGTCGGTCAGCGCGCTGATCGAGACCTGGGCCGACATCGGCTCGCCGCGCTTGCTGAGCTGCACGGCCAGCGCGCCAAAGGCGTACTCGATCTCGAGCGTGCCCATCGGGTCGAGCCGGGCCAGCAGAGGCTCCATCGGCTCAAAACTCTGCTGGTAGGTCAGCAGCACGCGGTCCCGGGCGCCGTCGCGGTCGCCCTCTTCCCAGAGCGAGCGGGCGTCCTCGAGCGCGCCGCGGATCTCCATGCTGCGGGCGGCGGGGCTCGGCCCGCTGAGCGGCGCGGCGGGCGCCGGGCTCTGGGGCGGCGCGGGGCTCGTGTCCGATCCGGCGCAGCCCGCGCAGAGGGCCAGCGCGAGGGCGCGCGCCCCGGCGGACAGGCCGCGCGGGGCCGGCAGCAGCGGAGGCGCCGGTCGGATGGACTTCAAGCGGCACCTCATCGGGGAGCGGCGGGGCGTACCCGGCCCCGCACACCTTGACCCGGCCCCTTTGTGCATATGCTGGGGGTGCGCAAGTACCCCGGCGGAGCGTGGCGGCCAAGGCCGAGCGTCCGCCGCCCGGCGCCCCGGCGCGCCGGGCCCCACCGCGTGGAGGCCTCATCATGAACTTCGACCGCTTCACGGTAAAAGCCCGAGAGGCCATCTCGGACGCCCAGAACCTCGCCGGCAAGCAGGGCAACCCGCAGATCCGCCCGCAGCACCTCCTCCTGACCCTGCTGAGCCAGGACAAGGGCGTGGTCAGCGCGCTGCTCAAGCACGTCGGCGTCCGCACCGATCAGCTCAAGCGCGAGGCGGCCGCGCTGCTCGACCAGCTGCCCAAGGTCAGCGGCGGCAACCAGGCCCAGCTCAGCCCGCAGCTGCGCCAGGTGCTCGATGAGGCCGACAAGGTCGCCCGCGAGCTCGGCGACACCCACGTCGCCGGCGAGGTGCTCTTCCTCGCGCTCGAGCGGGTCGACGACAAGCAGCGCCAGCTGCTGCGCGACCACGGCCTGACCAAAGACACGCTGCTCAACGCGCTGAAGATCCTGCGCGGCGGCCAGAGCGTGTCGGGCGAAGAGGCCGAGGGCAGCTACGAGGCGCTCAACAAGTACACCCGCGATCTCACCGAGGTGGCGCGCCAGGGCAAGATGGACCCGGTGGTCGGCCGCGACGACGAGATCCGCCGCACGCTGCAGGTGCTCAGCCGCCGCACCAAGAACAACCCCGTGCTCATCGGTGATCCCGGCGTCGGCAAGACGGCGATCGTCGAGGGCATCGCCCAGCGCATCGCCATGGGCGACGTGCCCGAGTCGCTCAAAGACAAGAAGCTGCTCAGCCTCGATCTTCCCGGCCTGCTCGCCGGCGCGAAGTACCGCGGCGAGTTCGAAGAGCGCCTCAAGTCGCTGCTCACCGAGATCGAGAACACCCAGGGGCAGGTCATCCTGTTCATCGACGAGCTGCACACGATGGTCGGCGCCGGGAAGTCCGAGGGCAGCATGGACGCCGGCAACATGCTCAAGCCGGCCCTGGCCCGCGGCGAGCTGCGCTGCATCGGCGCGACCACGCTCGATGAGTTCCGCAAGTACATCGAGAAGGACAAGGCGCTCGAGCGCCGCTTCCAGCCGGTCTACGTCGACGAGCCGACGGTGGACGGCACCATCTCGATCCTGCGCGGGATCAAAGAGAAGTACGAGACCCACCACGGCATCAAGATCACCGACGACGCCATCCTCGCCGCCGCCCGCCTGTCCGACCGCTACATCTCGGACCGCCAGCTGCCCGACAAGGCCATCGATCTCGTCGACGAGGCGGCCAGCCGCCTCAAGATGGAGATCGAGAGCCTTCCGCAGCCCATCGACAGCCTCGAGCGGAAGATCCGCGGCATGAAGGTCGAGCTGCAGGCGCTGAGCAAAGACACCGACAAGGCGGCGATCGAGCGGGCCCAGGCGATGCGCAACGAGATGGCCAACCTCGAAGAAGAGGCCAACGAGCTGCGCGCGCGGTGGAACGCCGAAAAAGAAGCCCTGGACGGCATTCAAGACGCACGGCGCACGATCGAAGAGCTGCAGCACGAGCTCGAGCTGGCCGAGCGCCGGGGCGACTACGGCAAGGCGTCCGAGATCAAGTACGGCCGCATCCCGGTGCTGCAGCGCGAGATCACTGACAAGCAGGCCAAGCTCGAGTCGCTGCAGGGCGAGGACGGCGGCATCCTGCGCGAGGTGGTCACCGAGGAGGACATCGCGCTGGTCGTGTCCAAGTGGACCGGCATCCCGGTGACCAAGCTCAAGCAGGGTGAGCAGGAGAAGCTCCTCAAAATGGAGGAGAACCTGCACAACCGCGTGATCGGCCAGCACGACGCGGTCATCGCGGTCAGCGACGCGGTGCGGCGCTCGCGGGCGGGCCTGCAAGACCCCAACCGGCCGATCGGCAGCTTCATCTTCCTCGGGCCGACCGGCGTGGGCAAGACCGAGCTGGCCAAGGCCCTGGCCGAGTTCCTGTTCGACGATGAGCAGAACATCGTGCGCATCGACATGTCCGAGTACATGGAGAAGCACACGGTCGCCCGGCTCATCGGCGCGCCCCCCGGCTACGTCGGCTACGACGAGGGCGGCCAGCTCACCGAGGCGGTGCGGCGCCGGCCCTACTCGGTCGTGCTGCTCGACGAGATCGAGAAGGCGCACCCTGACGTCTTCAACGTGCTGCTGCAGGTGCTCGACGACGGGCGTCTGACCGACAGCAAGGGCCGCACGGTCGACTTCAAGAACACCGTGATGATCCTCACCTCGAACATCGGCTCGCGCCGCATCATGGAGGCGGCGGGCAACCGCGAGAAGGCCGTCGCCGGCGTCATGGAGGAGCTGCGCCGCACGCTCAAGCCCGAGTTCCTCAACCGGATCGACGACGTCATCGTGTTTGACGCCCTGACCCGCGAGAACATGGACCACATCTTCTCCATCCAGCTCAAGCGGGTGAAGAAGCTGCTGGCCAGCCGCGGCCTCGACGTGACGGTGACCGACGAGGCGCGCACCGCCCTGTGCGACGCCGGCTTCGACCCGAGCTTTGGCGCGCGTCCCCTCAAGCGGGCCATCCAGCAGCACCTGCTCAACCCGATGTCCAAGGCGATCGTCGGCGGCGACTACGGCCAGGGCGACACGGTCAAGGTCACGCTCGAGGGCGAGGACATCGTCTTTGAGCGCGTCCCCGCGCCGCCCGAGGGCGAGGTGATGGGCAGCGCCTGAGGGCCGGGCGGGCCCTCTCCCCGACCCGCGGGGGGAGGGCGCTCCGCGCAGGATGAGGTCAGGGGCGCCGTCTCTGGCCCCCTGACGATCGTGCCTCAGACCCGCAGCAGCTCGTGCTCGATGCGGGTCGGCTTGACCTCGGGCTTGGTCAGGGCCTTGACCTTCTCGTCGGTCCAGGCCTTGAGCGCGGCGGGATCGGCCAGGGGCTCGGGCGAGGTGTGGATCTCGACGGTGCCCTCGCCCTTGCAGGCCTTGACGAGCTCCATCGGCCACGACTGGCCCATGGCCGGCTCGACCCGGCCCTTCATCTGGTCGGGCCAGGTGTTGCCCGGCTCGCTGGCCACGCCGACGTGGATGCGCTGCTGGACCTTGTCCTTCTTGCAGGTGGTCGTCTCGAGCACCACCACGCCCCAGTGGAACTCGCCGGACTTCTGGCGGCGGTCGGCGTAGCGCAGGGCGGCGAGCTTGTCGGCGGCCTCTTCTTCGCCGAAGCCCTGCAGGGTCATGCGGGCCTGCTCGACCGCGCGGGGGGCGAGCTGCGGGGTGATCCCGACCAGCCCGGCCACCGCGGCGGCCTTGGCGGCGCCGGCCTTGGCCGCGTCGGCGCCGGCCCCGCCGCGGGCCGCGTCGGTGTAGGCGGCCGTGATGGTGATCTGCTGCTCGGCGCCCTTGTTCTTGGCGATGAGCTCGCCGAGCAGGGGCAGGGCGGCTTCGCCCTGGGCCCGGACGTAGGTCTCGAGCACGCTGCCCCAGCGGGTCGGGTTGCCGCCGGGGCCCTTGGCCAGCTGGTCGGCGAGCACGGTCTGCACGGCGGGGGCCGGGCAGCCGGCCAGCGGCAGGTACCAGCGCTGATCCCAGAAGTCGTCGCCGAGCTTGGCGGCCCGCTCGACGAAGTAGGCCTGCACCGGGGCGGAGGTCGGGCAGGCGGCGCCGAGCGCCTTGAGAGCGCGGGCCCGCTCGTCGGACTGCAGCCGGCTGATCCAGCCGCTGACCGCCTCGCCGGCGCCGAGCTCAACGGCGAGCACCGAAGCGGCGTCGGTGGGCTCACCCTGGACGAGGCGGCCAAAGGCTTTGGGCGCCTCTTTTTTGCCGGCGGCGGCGTCGCAGCGGGCCAGGGTCGTCCAGGCGATGGCCGCGGCGTCCGCGGTGTCCTCGGCGATCTGCTTGGTCAGGCCGGCGACGTCGCAGGCCGAGGCCTGGGCGTCTTGGGAGAGGAGCAGCGAGAGGAGGAGGCTCGGGGTGGCCATGCGGGCGGGGCTCCTTGGCCGCGCGGGGCGGCCGGTCCGGGTGCGCGCCTGCAACCTGCGGGTCCGGCGCGCCCTGCCGTGGGTGTGGGGCGGTGGAGAGGGTCTTGTGGGGGCGACGGAGCACCAAACGAACCTGTCGGTTCAGCTGGTCAACCAACAACCTTGTCGGATGTCTGCTGGACGTCGATCTGGCCGAGGGCCGCGGAGGGGAAGCCCCCCGAGGCCGGCCTCCGTCGGCGCAGCCGGAGCATAGCGCAGGCGGGCGCCCGGCCGAGCCGCCCCACCTGCGGCGGGGCCCGTCGCCGGCGCGGGCGGCCTCATGACCTCGATTTTGCCGCCGCGTCCGGCCTTCGCTTGCGGGGAAGGGGGCCCTGTGCGAACCTGCGCGCCCCGGAGGTCCTGATGCGCGCCCCTTCCCCCATCCTGTCGATCCTGTCTCTCACCGCGCTGCTCGGCGTCCTCTCCAGCGGCTGCACGCCCAAGATCACCGCCGCCGAGCTCGACGGCGACGTCGAGGAAGGGGACGGCCTCGACGGCAACACCGAGGACAGCGGCGGTGCGGAGGACAGCGGCGCGGCCGAGGACACCGCCGCCGAAGAGGACCTCGAGCAGTGGGCGGGCGCGACGCTCGAGATCCGCAGCCCCGCGTCGGGCGCGTTCCTGCCCTACGGCGAGCCGGCGGACTTTGAGGCGATCATCGTCGGCGCCGACGGGGTCGAGCTGCCCTTCGACGGCGTCGCGTGGGAGAGCAGCATCGACGACTGGACCGCGACCGGCGCGAGCTTCGAGGACGCGGGCCTCGACGTCGGCACCCACACCTTGAGCGCCGAGGCGGTGCTGCCCGACGGCACCCGCTTGGTCAGCCAGGTGGCCGGCGTGCAGGTCCAGTCCGAGGCGACCGGCACCTACGTGGGCAACCTCATCGTCGACCTGACCGGCGAGTACAACGGCACCCCCATCACCGCGAGCTGCATCGGCGCGGCGATCGTCTACGTCGACCTGCGCGGCGAGCGCGTGGCCGGCGACAGCACCTGCGTGCTCTCGTTCTTCGGCTTCGACACCGAGGCCCGGCACGAGTTTGACCTCGGCATCGACGGCGACGAGGTGGCGGGCACCGCGGACCTCGACCTGAGCTTCTTCGCGCTCACCTTCGACGCCACCGGTGGGATCGACGACGAGACCATCTCGGCGGGCTGGACCGGCGATGTGGGCGGCCTGCTCACCGTCACCGGCGACCTGAGCATCGACCGGATCAGCCGGGACGTCGGCGAGTGAGGTCCGCCCGCGCGGCGCGGGGGCGCCTGCGCGCGTGGGGCACGGCGCTCGGGGCGGCGGCGCTGCTGACCGGCGCGCCGGGCTGCGGGGGCGCGCGGCTTAGGGCCCTTGAGGTCGAGCTGCTCCGCGCGCAGCTGACCGAGGCCCAAGAGGCGGTGCGCGCGCAGGGGGCGAACGGCGCGCCGGCGGTCAGCCCCGAGCTGCTCACCCAGTACCTGCAGCGGGCGGGCTTCCCCGCGCCAGAGCGCACGGGCACCGGGCTGCTCGTCGTGCCGGTCGAGGGCAAGAACGTCCGCTTCCGGGTCAGCTTCCAGCACTTCCCGCGGGACCACGTCGTCTACATCGCGGCCATCGACTACTTCGACGTGGACGCGGCGGGCAGCCCTGGCGCCCTGGTGCTGCTGCTGACCCAGCTCGCGACCATCAACTATGAGCTGGTGTTCGGCAAGTTCCAGCTCAACCCGCGCACCGGCGCGGTCACCTTGAGCGTCGAGCTCAAGGTCGACGATGGGCTCGGCCTGCGGACCTTCGAGGCGGCCTTGCGGCACCTCATCGAGACCGCCGACGCGCGCTACCCCGAGCTGCGGCGGGCGGCGGCGGCGCCGATCTGAGCCCTCCGGGGCCTGCGGGCGGCGGTCCGCCTGGACGCTCCGCTCCCCCTCGGCGCGGCGCCGGCTGGAGCGCCCCGCCCGCCCGCCGCGCGGATTAGCCCGCGGCCATGCACCCCCTGAGCGCCCGCCTCGCCGACGTCGCCGCGCTGTGCCCGCCCGGCGCCGTGGTGGCCGACATCGGCAGCGACCACGGCCTTTTGCCGCTCGCCTTGCTCCGCAGCGGGCGCGCGCCCCGCGCCATCGCGGTCGACCTGCACCCCGGCCCGGTGGCCCAGCTGCGGGCGCGGGCGGCCGGCGAGCCCCGCCTCGAGGTGCGGGCAGGGGACGGCCTCGCCCCGCTCGCCCCCGGCGAGGCCCAGGTCATCGTGCTGGCCGGAATCGGCGCGCGCCTCGCCGAGCGGCTGCTGCGGGCGGCGCCGGCGGTCTGGGCCGCGGCCGAGCGGGTCGTGGTGCAGGTCAACGAGGGGCCCGAGGAGCTGCGCGCGGCCCTGCTTGGGCTCGGGATGGAGCTGGTCGACCAGCGCTTCGTCGAAGAGCGCGGCCGCCCCTTCTTCACCGACGCGCTGCGGCTGGCGCGGGGTCCCGCTGGGGCGCCACCGGGCGGCGCGGCGGCGCTGCTGGGAACGGCGCTGCTCGCCGCGCCGAGCCCCGCCCTGCGGCGGTGGGTCGAGCGCGAGCGCGCCCGGGTCGACGCCATCCTTCAGCAGCGCGCCGACGCGCCGCCGCCTGCGCTGGTCGCGCGGCGGGCCGCGCTGGTCGAGGCCGAGACCGCCTGGGGCCCGGCCTGAGCGGCGGTCACCGGGGCCTCAGGCCAGCGGCGCGAGCTGGCGGGGGTCGGTCAGGCGACCGGTGACCGCCGAGGCCGCCGCCACCGCCGGCGAGACCAAGTAGACCGGGCCGGGCGCGCCCATGCGGCGGTCGAAGTTCCGGTTCGTGGTGCTGGCCGTGGTCTCGCCCGGCAGGGGCACGCCGGGGCCGTTGCCGATGCAGCTGCCGCAGCCCGGCGGGCTCAGCACCGCGCCGGCGTCACGGAACAGCGCGAGCAGGCCTTCGGCCTCGGCTTCGGCGGCCACCACCGCCGACGAGGGGGTCACGGTCACCCGCACGCCGGGGTGCAGGCTGCGGCCGCGCAGCACCGCCGCCGCCGCGCGCAGGTCGGACAGCGAGCCGCCGGTGCAGCTGGCGATCACCACGTTGTGCACCGGCACGTCGGCGGCGGCGCTCAGCGGCAGGCGGTTGCGGCTGTCGCCGGGGGTCGCCACGGTGAGAGGCACGTCCTTGAGGTCGATCTCGATGACCCGCTCGTAGTGGGCGCCCGGGTCGGGGTAGACCATGCGGTCCTCCATCGGGTCGCCGCGGCGGGCCGCGAAGAAGTCGCGCAGCGGCTGGCAGGGCTCGACGACCCCGGTCATCAGCCCGCCCTCGACGGTCATGTTGGTGAGCACGCTGAGCTCATCGACGTTCCACTGGTCGAGGCCCGGGCCGCCGAGCTGGATGACGCAGGTGTCGGTCGGGCTGGTCCGCCACTGCTCTTCGCGGAAGTAGGGGTCGCCGATCAAGTGCAAGATCAGGTCTTTGGGCGAGAGCAGGCCCTGCGCGTCGCCCGAGACCAGCACGCGGACCACCTTGGGCACGGTCACCGGGATGAGGCCGGTGCGCAGCGCGAAGCTCATCGCCGTGCTGCCCACGCCGAACGCGAAGGCGTTGAGCACGCCGGCGGTCGGGGTGTGGCTGTCGGTCAGGATGATGATGTCGCCGGGGCGGCCATACTCCTCGACCACGATGCGGTGGCAGACGCCGGCCTGCAGCGGGCGGCCGGGCCCGTGCAGGCGCAGGCCGTGCACCTCGGCGGCGTCGACCATCTCTTTGGCGAGCTGGCGGGCGGGCTCGAGGCGGGCCCGCTTCACCGGCGCCGGCACGGTCGGCTCGTCGATGAGCACGAAGTGGTCTTCGAAGCAGGCGACCTGGTCGGGGTTGTGGACCGGCGTGTTGCCAAAAGCCTGCTCGTACAAGGACATGCACATGCCGGCGGTGTACTCGTGCATGCCGCGGAAGGCCGCCTGGCAGAGCACCTGGTCGCCGGCCGCCACGCTGGCCAGACCGAAGGTCGCGCCCGCCTCGCCGCGTCCGCCGGCCCAGGCCCGCGCCGCGAC
The DNA here is from genome assembly GCA_046051725.1 of Pseudomonadota bacterium. GTDB lineage: Bacteria > Myxococcota_A > UBA796 > UBA796 > UBA2385 > JAEUKK01. Next base: position 8,879 of record JBJONS010000660.1, read on the forward strand.
GATCTTCTCGACGACGTTGAGGGGGCGGGCTGCGGTCGCGGTCTCGTACCAGGGGTCGAGCTCGCCGGCGATCCACCGCTGGCCGTAGGAGAGCAGGCCGCCCGCCTCGGCCACCTGGCGGAAGAAGGGCGGCAGCTCGGCGACGAGCGCCGCGAGATCGACGTCCTCGCCGGCGGTCAGGCGATCGAGCACGCCGAAGTCGGTGGTGAACGGCATGCCGCCGTACACCATGTTCTCTTGAAAGATGCGCTGGAAGCTGCGGGCCACGACGAGCTGGATGCCGGCGCCCTGGTGGGCCACCACGGCGACCTCGCGGCTGCTGCCCGAGCCGTAGGCGTCACCGCCGACGATCACCTGGAAGCCGCCGGCGCGGACCTCGTCCTTGCTGACGGCCTCGAGGAAGTTCTCAAGGAACCAGGGCCCCAAGATCGCGCCGGTGTAGCCGAGCGTGCAGGCCTGGCCCGAGATCATCGCGTCGGTGTTGACGCCGTAGTGGAGCGCGGCCGGCGCGCCGTCGGCGCCGTGCCAGGCGGCCGAGGGGAGGGGCTCGCCGCGCAGCTGCGCGCGCAGGGTGGCGGGATCGGCGGTCAGCGTGAGGATGCGGCCGGTGAGCTTCATGGGTCCCTCAAGGTGGGCGCGGGGCGCGTGGCAGACCGCTTAACCGCCTCGACCCGCGCCGTCCGCCGGTGGATGGGGCGTTTCCGGTCAATCCTTGACCGCGTTTCTTGCCCAGCGCGCGCCGCGCCGATAGTCCGGGCCGGGGTCCGGTCCGGGGGGCGCGCGCGCGGAGCGGTGCTGGCGGTCCGCTGCGGCCCGCGTGAGGGAGCCGACCGATGGCGATCAAGATTTTGACCCCGGCCGAGATCGACGGCATGCGGGTGGTGGGCAAGCTGGCGGCCGAGACGCTGCTGCACGTCGCTGATCGGCTCGAGGTCGGCATGACGACCCAAGACATTGACGACCTCGTGCACCAGCACACCATCGCCTCGGGCTGCACCCCGGCGACGCTCGGCTACCGGGGCTTCCCCAAAAGCGTCTGCACGAGCATCAACGAGGTCGTCTGCCACGGCATCCCCGACCGCACCAAGCTGCGCGACGGGGACATCGTCAACGTCGATGTCACCAGCATCTTCCCCGCGAAGAACGGCTTCTTTGGTGACACGAGCGCCACCTTCTACATCGGCGGCGTCTCGGCCCTCGCCCGGCACGTGACCGAGGTCGCGCGCTGGTCGCTCGAGCTGGGCATCGCCGCCGTCCGTCCCGGGGCGCGCCTCAACGACATCGGGCAGGCCATTCAGGTCTACGCCGAGGGCAAGGGCTGCTCGGTGGTCCGCGACTACACCGGCCACGGCATCCACCGGGTCTTCCACGACGAGCCCTCGGTGCACCACTACGCCCGCTTGGGGCCGAGCCCGAAGCTCAAGCCCGGCATGTGCTTCACCATCGAGCCGATGATCAACTTGGGCGACTACCACGTCGATCTGCTCGCCGACAAGTGGACCGTCGTGACCCACGACCGCACGCTCTCGGCCCAGTTTGAGCACACGATCGTCGTCACCGAGACCGGCTGCGAGGTCCTCACCGCCCGGCCGCGGCCGCTCCGCTGGTCCGAGGACGCGCCGGGCGCGCGCCTGGGGCCGCTGTCCTGCTCCGCCGCCGCCGGCAGCGCCTCCTGATCGCCGGCGCTGTCGGGCGGGGGCTCCTCGTCGCGGCCCGCGCGGCGGCCCTCAGCTGCCCGGCAGCAGCAGCTCGCCGAAGGTGAGCAGCAGCAGGGCGATCAGGAAGACCCCGACGACCGAGCCAATGGTGCCCAGCCGGGCATAGCCGCTGGCCCAGGGCTCGGGCAGCAGGCCGGCCACCACCCGGCTGCCGTCCAGCGGGGGGACCGGCAGCAGGTTGAACAGGGCCAGGCCGAGGTTGACCTGCACGAAGGTGCGGGAGAGCTGCCACAGCGGGCTGCCCGGCGCGAGCTCCGCGGCGACGACCCAGACGAGCCCCGCGAGGGCCGCCACCACGAGGTTGCTGATCGGGCCGGCGGCCGCGGCCCGCAGCAGCCCCCACCGCATCGAGACCCCGGCCGAGAAGCGCAGCGGCTCGATCGGGACCGGCCGCGCCCAGCCAAAAGGGATGCCCAAAAAGGGCATGATGACGGTGCCGAGCGGATCGAGGTGGTCGAGCGGGTTGAGGCTCAGCCGCCCCTCGCCCTCGGCGGTGCGGTCGCCGAGGCGGCGGGCCTCGGCGGCGTGCGCCCACTCGTGCACGGTCAGCGACAGGGCGAGCACGACCCACAGCGCGAAGCGCCCGGTGGTCCACTGCACGAAAGCGGCGCCGTCGTCGAACATCAGCCCACGCCCACCGCGCGGGGGACCTGCCGCAGCGTGGCCTCGGCGTCGGCCGGCGCGGCGCGGCCCTCGGCCACCGCCCCGCGCAGCTGGGCCTTGGGCAGCAGCACCGCCGGGCTGTCGCCCTCGCCGGCGAGCTTGATCCAGGCGCTGTCCATCCACAAGAGGCGGCCCCGGTGCACGGCGCCGTCTGCCAGGGTGAGCCGGACCTGCAGGGGCGCGGCCGGCCGGGCGAGCTGCCCTTGGCTCTCGATGAGCACAGCGTCCAGCACGTCAAAGTCGGTCAAGGTCGACCGCGCGGCGAGGCGCCCCGCGGCGAGGTCGGCCGCGCCGAGCAGCGGCGCCTGGGCGGGCCCGCCGGCCCGGCGCACGGCCCGCAGCGTGGCCTCGACGCACATGAGCTCGAGCTCCGCGCCGCTCATGCCCTCGGTCTGCTCGGCCTGGGCGTCGAGATCGACGTCCCCGCCCAGCGTGCGCCCGCGCGTGTGCAGGGCCAGGATCTGGCGGCGGCCGGCGAGGTCGGGGAGGCCGAGGCGCAGCTTCACGTCGAAGCGGCCCGGCCGGAGCAGCGCCGGGTCGAGGATGTCGGCGCGGTTGGTCGCGGCCATCACGACGAGGAAGCCCGATTTTCCGCGGTGGGCCTCGGCCCCGTCCAGGCAGACCAAGAGCTGGTTGAGCGTCTGCTCGCGCTCGTCGTGCGCGCTGCTGGTGGCGCCCGCGCCGCGGCGGCGGCCGATGGCGTCCAGCTCGTCGATGAACAAGACCGCGGGGGCGGCCTTGCGGGCCTGCTCGAAGGTGTCGCGGACCCGGCTCGCGCCGACGCCCACGAACATCTCGACCAGCTCGCTCGCGCTGAGCACGAAGACGGGCACGCCCGCCTCGCCGGCGACCGCCCGGGCCATCATCGTCTTGCCGCAGCCGGGCGGGCCCTCGAGCAGCACGCCGCGGGGCAGGCGGACCCCGGCCTTGGACCAGCCCTCGGGGTCCTTGAGGCAGGCGATGACGTCGGCGAGGCGATCCTTGATCGGCTCGGCGCCGCCGACGTCCGAGAAGCGCAGGCGGCTGTGCGCTTCGAGGGCGCGGGCGGTGCTCTTCCGCATCTCCATGATCCCGCCGCCGGCCTGGTTTTTGCGGGCGCGCGCCCACACCACCAGGGCGACCAAGGCCACGAGGACGATGAGCAAGACGGCCATCACGACGCCGAGCGGGTCGTCGCTGTCGCCGTCTTCGAGCTCGGCCGTGGGGCCCAGCGGTCCGACGTGCTGTCCGCGCTCGCCCATGGCCCGCAGCAGGCCCGGGGTGAGCGGGGCCGACGCCCGGTAAGGGCCGCCCCCGTCCACGCCCCAGCCGACCAGCGCCCCGTCCACGTCGATGGCCAGGACGCCGATCTCGCCCTCACGGATCTGCTCGGCCATCTGCGCGGGGTCGAGCTCCTCGGCGGGCATCGGCGGCGCGCTGGGCGCGTCTGGCGCGCTCATCCCCACGAAGAGGGCGAGCAGGGCCATCAGGAGGAGGGCCACCCAGACGGCGGCCGTGCGGAGGCGGGGGGACATGGGGGCTCCGCTGCCGGAGGGCGCCGCTCAGCTTGGCTCAGACCCGGTCGGGGCAGGCACCACCGAGGCGACGTGGAGCTCGCGCAGCTGCTTGTCGTCGACCACGTTCGGCGCGTCGGACATGATGTCTTGGGCGCTGGTGGTCTTGGGGAAGGCGATGACCTCGCGGATGTTCTCGGTGCCCGCCAGCAGCATGATCCAGCGGTCAAAGCCCATCGCCAGCCCGCCATGCGGGGGCGCGCCGAACTGCAGCGCGTCGAGCAAGAAGCCGAACTTGGCCTGGGCGTCCTCGGGGCTGAGGCCGAGCGCGGCGAAGACCTTGCTCTGCACGTCGCTGTCGTGGATCCGGATGCTGCCGCCGCCGATCTCGTAGCCGTTGCAGACGATGTCGTAGGCGTCGCTCAGGATCTCGCCCATCTTGTCGGTGCCCAGCCAGGGGATGTGCGCCGCCACCGGGCTCGTGAAGGGGTGGTGCATGGCCACCCAGCGGGCGTTGTCTTCGTCCCACTCAAAGGCGGGGAAGTCGGTCACCCAACAGAAGCGGAAGGCGCCCTCGGGCATCAGCCCCCGCTGGCGCGCGATGTGGGGGCGCAGGCGCCCGAGGCCGGCGTGCACGTGGGCCTTGGGGCCCGCGCCGACCAGCACGAGATCGCCGTCGGACACGCCGGGGATCTGGCGGAGCAGCTCGAGCTCGACCTTCGACAGCGGGCCGGACCAGCTCGCCGCCAGCGCGGGGTCACCGCTGACCTTGCCCCACAGCAGGCCGCCGAGCCGGTAGCGCTTGACGAAGGCGGTGTACTCGTCGAGGGTCTTGCGGCTGGTGGACTCGGCCGCGCCGGGCACCACCATCGCCTTGCAGATGCCGCCGGCGGCCAGCGCCCCGCCCACCACGCCAAAGCCGGTGGTCGCCCAGTCGAGCGTGGTGTGCTCGAGGCCGAAGCGCAGGTCGGGCGCGTCGACGCCGAAGCGGGCCATCGCCTCGGCGTAGGTCATGCGCTGGATCGCGCCGACCTCGTGGCCGAGCGCCTCACGCCAGACCTGGCGGATCATGTCGCTGCAGAGCTCGATCACCATGTCGCTGGTGACAAAGCTGAGCTCCATGTCGATCTGGGTGAACTCGGGCTGCCGGTCGGCGCGCAGGTCTTCGTCGCGGAAGCACTTGGCGATCTGGAAGTAGCGGTCGAAGCCGGCGACCATCAGCAGCTGCTTGAAGATCTGGGGGCTCTGGGGCAGCGCATACCACTGACCCGGGTGGACACGGCTGGGCACCAGGTAGTCACGGGCCCCCTCGGGGGTGGACTTCGTGAGGATGGGGGTCTCGACCTCGGTGAAGCCGCGGCTCGACAAGAAGCTGCGGACCGAGAGCGCGGTGCGCGAGCGGAGGAACAGCTTCTCTTGCAGCTCGGGCCGGCGCAGGTCGATGTAGCGGTGCTTGAGGCGCACCTCTTCGCTGGCCTCGACCGCCTTGCCGCCGATCGCGAAGGGGAGGGGACGGGTGCCGTTGAGCACCGTCAGCGCCGTGGGCAGGACCTCGACCGCGCCGGTCACCATGTCTTTGTTGGCCATGCCCGGCTGCCGCTCGACCACCACGCCCTGCACCTGCACGACGTACTCGAGGCGCACCTTGCGGGCCTGCTCCCAGACCTCGGCGGCGGCCCGCTCGTCGACCGTCACCTGCACCGTGCCGCTCTTGTCGCGCAGGACGACGAAGATCACGCCGCCGTTGTCGCGGACGAGGTGGGCCCAGCCTTGGAGGGTGACCGTCTGGCCGGCGTGCGTGTCGCGGAGCTGGCCGCAGAGGTGCGTGCGGGGGAGGAGGGCGCTCATGGCTCACCAGGGGCCCGGGGGCGGGCGTTGAGAGGAGCGGGGCGGCGACGCGCGCCCGCGGCGATGCGGTGGGGCGGGCGCGCCCCGGACCGGCGCCGGTTAACGCGGTCCGCGTGGGCCGTCGCCCCTCCTGCCGGACGGTTTTTGTCCGCCCTGACCCTGCCGGGCCCGCCCCGGGTCCGCGCGCCGCCCCGCTCCCTGGCCTGATCGGGTCAAAGCGCCGTCCGCGCTCCCGCTGGCGCGCCTTTTCGGGCAGGCTTCGGCGCAAGTCCCTTCCCCCCGTCCCCACGCCCCGACCGCGATGTCCACCCCTCCGACCCGTCCCCCCGCCTCTGCGCCCCCCGGCCTCGCCGGAGGGGCTGGCGCGTCGGGGCCCGGGGGACCACAGGACGCCGCCGAGCTGCCCGGCGCCCACCCGCCCCCGCGGTGGATGGGATCGGGTTTTGTCGCCCTGCCGCCGTCGTCGCCGCTGCTCGCGCCCCGCCCGACGCCGGTCGGCGGGCAGACGGACGCCCCGGGCGGCGCCCGTCCCGCGGCGGCCGGCCCGGTCGACCCGGCCGGCGCAGCGCCCGAACCGGCGGGCGCCGCGGACCCGGTCGTTGTGGACATCGGCGTGGCGGACCCGGGCGTGGCGGACCCGGTCGTGGCGGACCCGGTCGTGGCGG
>JBJONS010000661.1:0-2813 GCA_046051725.1 Pseudomonadota bacterium
GCGGGGCGTGGCCAAGCAGACCTCGGAAAGGGGGCCAACCCGCGGGGGCTGGGCGGACCTTGGGCGCCCCGTCGGCCTGCGGCCGTCGGCGCCCGTCCTGCGGGCTCGGCCGGTCGGCCTCGGCCGCGCGGGCGCGGCCCGACCTGCGGTCGCCCCTGCGGCCGGGCTGGCGCGCGCGAGGCGGGCGGCGGCGGAGGTTCGTGGGGGTCAGCGGGCGGGGGCGGGCACGGCGAAGAGCCAGAAGTCGTTGCCATAGTCGCCCACCACCACGTCGTGCACCCCATCGCCGGTCTGGTCGGGCACGGCGAGCACCTGCATGCCAAAGTAGTCGCAGCGGCTGCGATCTTCGTGACAGCTGAACACCACGTCAGCGTCATTCATCGCCGAGATGCTGCCCGCAAAGGGGCTGAACAGCAAGTAGGCTTGGCCAGACGCGCCGTTGCCCGTCGAGAACCCCCACTCGTTGGGGTAGAGCCCCGAACCGACCAGCAGGTCGTCACGCCCGTCGCCGTCGAGGTCAGTGTGCGCCGCCACCTCACCCCTTGCGATGGTGTGGACGTGCGCGTCGGCGTCGACGTCGACGGTTGCGCCCGACAGCGGGCCGAAAAACACAAAGGTGCCCGCAAAGGGGGCGCCCTCTGACCACGGGTAGTCGACACGATTTGGGTCCCCGATCACAAGGTCGGCATAGCCGTCGCCGTTCAGGTCGCCGGCGTCGATGGTGAAGCCCAGGTTGTGTCCGTCGCCCGCGGCGTGCAGCAGCGAGCTGCGCACGGTGAACGCCGCGTCGGCGGCGTCGTGGTCGCCCAGCAGCGGCCCCGCTGTCACGCTCACAAAATCGAAGTCACCGTCAGGGTAGCGGACATCCGGGTCGGGGGCCGACACCGCGAGGTCGGCGATCCCATCACCCGTCAGGTCGGCGCGCCCGTGTACGCCGACGCCGAGCTCGACCGCGACGGCTGTGCTCTCGAGCACCCGCGCCGCGGGGCTGATGCCGGGGCCGGTCGCCGCGGCCACCTCGACCCCCGAGAGCACCCAGACCTGGTCGGTGCAGGGGTCGCTCACCAGCAGGTCGTCGCGGTCGTCGCCGGTCAGGTCGGCGGCTCGCTCGATGTCGTAGCCAAGGCAGCGGTCGGGATCGTCGCCGACGATGAGCTGCACGCCTTCGGTGAACAAGGCCGTCGGGCTGGGGCCCCAGAACAGCCAGACCTCGTCGGTCTCGTCTTCGCCGAAGAACAGGGCTTGATCATTGCCCAAGGCGAAGTCGTCGAAGCCATCACCATCGAGGTCACCGAGGCCCTGCAGGCTGCTGCCATAGTGCCGGCCCGGGGTCGGGCCGTTGACCCCGAGCACCCCGGGGGCGCCGACATCGGGTAGCCATTGCCGGCGGGGGATAGCGGCGAGGTCGAGCAGATAGAAGGTGCCGAAAGGGCCACACTCAACGAGAGGCGCACCGGCCTCGTCTACCCCCACCTCAAGGCAGCCCGAGGCCAAGGGCACGCCAAGCCCGATGGTAAAGCCGCCGTCGCCCCGCAGGTCGCCGAGGGCGGCCAGCTCAGCGACGCCTTCGCCTGACAGGCCGATCTCCTTCATCGGGTCGGTCAGCCGGCTGCAGAGCTCGTCGGTCCAGCCCGCCTCGACACGGGCGCAGCTGTTGACCACCCCGTCGCCGCAGACCTCAACTGCGTCGGGGTAGACGGCCGCGTTGTGGTCGTCGCAGTCAGCGGGCGCGGCGAACCCGTCGTGGTCGTGGTCGGGGCTGGTGCCGCTGGTCGGGCCGCTGGCCACTGGGATGGCCGGTATGGCCGTGTCGGCCCCACCGGCGGTGTCCTGCGGCGGCCCGGCGGGCGCGGCGGGACCTGCGCACGCGGCGAGCAGACCGAGCAGCGCGACGCCCCGCGCATCCCAGCCGCCCCCGGTCCTCAGCGATGGCGCGCGGGGCGTGGGCAAGCAGACCTCCGCGATCTGGCTAACCCGCGGGCCCGCGCGGCCTTGGGCGCCCCGCCGCGCCTGCGCGCGCGCGGAGGTGCAGGTGCACCCGCCATCCCCCCCCTGACGATGGACTGACGTATCCGTCACCCCTTGGTCAGTTTTCCGTCACCCCCGGGCTGGTAAGCCTCATCGAAGATGAAGGTCTACACGTCATCGTTGATGCGTCTGCGATGTCCCGCGCCGTGGCATGACCCTTGCTCAAGCCCCGCGCGGAGGCCCCCATGCCCAGCGTGCTGCACAAGGCCATCATCGACCTCATCCAAGACACGCCCGCGCTGGCGGTCCGCCTCGCCCAGCCGGCGCTGCCCGGCCTCAAGCCCGACGCCCGCGCCGAGCTCAGGCCCACCGAGCTGGCCCAGAGCTCGCTCGTGGCCGACCTCGTGCTGCGGCTCGGCGGGCCGCCCCCGACCCACACGCTGGTCGTCGAGGTCCAGCTCAAGGTCGACCGTGAAAAGCGGTTCGTCTGGCCCGCCTATGTCAGCGCCGCCCACCACCGCTACAAGCTGCCGGTGACCCTGCTCGTGGTCACGCCGAGCCGGCGGGTGGCACGGGCCGCGCGGGCCCCGCTGAGCTTTGACGGGCATGGGCCGACGCTGCGCCCTCTGGTCATCGGCCCTGACGATCTGCCGGTCTTGCTCCGCCCCGAAGAGGCCGCGCAGGACCTGGACTACGCGGCCCTCAGCGCGCTCGCGCACCTGCACCACCCCAAGCGGGCGAAGATCGCCGGCGCCTTGCTGCAGGCGCTTCGCGACCTCCCCCCGGGGACCGCGGTCAGCTACCATCAGCTCATGCGGGCCGTCCTGGGCCCCGTCGTGGAGGAA
>JBJONS010000662.1:0-7405 GCA_046051725.1 Pseudomonadota bacterium
CGGTGCGCCGGACCCACTGGACGGTCACGGTGCCGCCTGCGCTGACGCGGTGGGTGACCCCGTTGGTGTCGGGGGCGTTGATGACGATCCGGCCCTGGGTCGGATCGACCGACATGCCGGCGTAGTCGCGCAGCACCTCGCCGTTTTGGGCGATCATGCGGGCGAGGGGCAGGGCCTGGAGCGCCTCGCGCAGGCCCATGGGCAGCGGCGAGTCGGTGAGGCGCCCGATGACGGCGGGGGTGACGAGATCGCCGTCGAGCAGGTCGACCGCCTCGGGCACAGCCCGCTCGACGGTGATCTCGCGCTCGTCGCGCTTGACCGGGGCGTTGACCACCAGGAAGGTGTTGAGCAGCACCTCTTCGGGGGTCTCGTCGAGCAGGAGCAGCAGCCCGGCGTCGTTCTCGATCAGATCGACCTCCCAGCAGCGGAAGCTGCGGAGGCCGCGCTCGTCGGGGCCGCCGGGCAGGTCGATCTGCCACGCGGCCCGCACCACCCGCGGCGACTCGCGCAGCCGGGCGGAGCCGCCCAGGCCGACCGCACGCACCGAGGCGGGCGCGGGGGCGCGGGCGCTCGACACGGTCGTGACCCGCAGCGTGCCGGCCTTGCGGGCGCCTTCGGGCAGGGCGACGCTGACGATGGTGCAGGGTGCGCCGCCGATGACGCCGTCCCAGTCGCCCAGCGCGAGCACGCCGCTGACCCAGCCGGCCTCGGGGTGGGCCAGCGCGTCGCCCTCGAGGTAGCGCTCGACGCTGACCCGCAGGCGGGCGAGGCGCGAGTCGAGGTTGGTCAGCGTGCGCCAGATCGCCGCGATGACGCTGGTCGGCAGGGGCTGGGGGCGCGGGCGCAGCAGGCCCGCGATCTCGGACTGGGGCGCGACCTCTTGGATGAGCCGGGTGTTGTTGCGGGGGCCCCGGGCCGGCTCGCGGCCGCGGAAGCGCGCAGCGGTGCGCTCGTCGTCGGCGATGGTGAAGGTCGGCTGCCAGTTGTGGTCATCGAGCAGGCCGATGTCGGCCACGACGTCGCCGCCCGGCGCGAAGCCCTCGGGCACCGTGAAGCGGAAGCAGCCGTCGGGGTCGACCTTGACCGTGAGCACCAGCTCGTTGGTCTCGCCGTCGCTGATCTGGAGGTCGAGCCAGCCGATGCGCCGCTGGAGCAGGGCGTCAGTCGCCTGGGTGAGCGCCTCGCGGATGTCATCGGGGTTGGTCGTGCGCATGCGGAAGCGCACGCGCTCGCCCTCGAAGACGGTCAGCGGGCGCGCACCGCCGATGCGCGCCGACTGGCCCTCGAGATCGCCGTCGGCGACGACACCGACCGCGGAGAGGGTGCCGCCGCGCTGCTCGATGACGCCCTCGATGACCGCGGGCCGGAGGGGCGCGCGGGCCTCGAGCGGGAGGAACTCGATGAGGTCGCGGGTCTCGGTCTGGGCCGTAAACATACGGGTCGAAGGAGGCAGCTCGGGAGGGGTGCTCAGGATCCCCCCATGGGCCACTTTCGCGCAGACCAAGCCGACCGCGGGCGTCGCCGGGAGGGGCTCGGCGCCCATGAGGTGCAGCAGCTGGCGGACCACCGACAGCGGGTACCGATCGAGCTGCTCGCTGAGCAGCTCGACCATCCACGCGGCCTCTTCGATCATCAGCCAGCCTGGGTCAGTCGGGCGGATGTCATCGTCGCCGTAGGCCGGGATGCGCTGGGAGAGACGATCCCGGATGTCCCGAAGGAGCACCTCGCGATCCAGGCGGAGGGATGCCGGTGGAGAGACGCGCAAGCTCGGACTCCTCAATGGCGGGCGCCGGGCGCCGGCGTCGCGCTCTTAGCCCGCTTGGGGCAGTCCGGCCGTTCGGCGGGAGGGGCGATCACGCGAGATGCGCCGGCGCCGTGTCAGCCGTCGATGGTGGCCTGGATGGCGATGGGGCCAGACTCGGTCTGGAGCTGCAGCTCGATCTGCAGCGCCGCTTGGACGCCGAAGCGTACCAGAGCCGCCTCGCCGATGGGGACCGCGCGGCGCTCGGCGTCGGAGGGGGCGCCCCAGCGCGTCTCGACGCGCACGCCGCAGTCGATCACATCGACCTCGGGCATGTGCCGGGCCACCGCGTCGCGCACGACCTCGGCCATCTCTTCGAGGCGCGAGGTGGTCAGCGGCTGGCCGACGAAGCGGTCGAGGTCACAGCCGAAGGTCGGTCGCCAGGGCAGCTGCCCGGGCCGGGTGCCGAGCACCATGCGGACCCGCGTGGGCACGTCGTCCTGGCGGGTCGCGGCCGCGGGGCCGAGGGGCACCGCGGGGTCGAGCAGGGGCTTCATGTTCAGGCCGGGAGGCTGTCCGAGAAGAACTCGATGGTCGTCTGCCAGTCGAGCTCGGTCTCGATCACGTGGGTGACCCCTGATACCACGAACGGGCCACCCATCGGCCATGGCGCGCCCTTGAGCGTGACCTTTGCGCCGATCTTCGCGTCAACCAGCACCGTGCAGCGCGCGCGCCCGGTCACGAAGCCCTCGGCGCGCCGCTGGAGCATGCCGGTGGCGAGCTCTTTGACGTCGGACGCCATCGCCGAGCCGGTCCAGTTGTTGCGGTTGACCACCAGCACGCCGGGTCCGCTTTTGCGGAGGGCCACGCCCGTCTGGCCGCCGCTGATCTTCTTGAGCACGCTGTCTTTGGCCGAGAACTCGGCCTTCTTGTTCTTGGTGTAGTCCCAGCCGACGACCTTGACCTCGGTCACGACGTTCTGGATGTCGGCCGACATCCGGCAGTCGATGACCTGGCCCTTCCACTCGACCGAGAGGCTGCCCGTGGTCTCGTTGCGGGGCTGGAACAGCGCCTGCTTGCCGTCGCTCGAGATGACGAAGTTGCGCTCGTGCGCGAGGCGCTTGAGCAGGCTGAGCGCCTCGTCATCGAGGTACACGAGCTCGGCCTCGGTCTCGCCGGTGGCCTTGGCCGAGACCTTGATGCCGGCCTCTTTGGCCACGGCCTTGACCACGCCGTCCTTCTTGAGCTTCTTGACCTCGCTGAAGCGGACGTGGCGCACGCGGTGGAGCTGCTCGAGGCCGAAGAGCTGGACCCGCGCGCGTTGGTCGGGGGAGTCCGACCAGGTCACCCGGACGATGTCGCCCTCGATCGAGCGGCTGCCGATCTTGAGGGTGTAGGCCTTGCCGGGCAGCAGCTTCTTGGCGGCGTCGGCCTGGGCCTTGCCCGTGAACGCAAGGTCAACGGTCAGACCGTTGAGCATATCCAGCGACTCGGCGTACTCGAGCCGGGTCACGTAGGGCGTCCACGACTTCTTGTCGCCCCCGATGGTCAGGTCGAAGGTGGGTGGCTTGGGCATGCGCGCTCCGCTGGCCGCTGCGTCGCGGCCGCTGGCACAGGTCTGGCTCGGGGAGGGCTAAGGCAGCTTGGTCTGGACAGCCGCCTTGGCAGCGTCGGTCTCGGCCTTCGCGCCGGCCTTCTCGACCTTGGTGGGGTCGGCGAGGTCGGACATCTTGATCGTGCTGTTGAGGCCCATGCCCTCGAGCGTGACTTGGACGGTGGCCCGCTTGGGGTTGCCCTTGTCGTCAAACAGGATGACCTCTGCGTCCATGGCCTTGACAACGCCGACGAACTTGAAGTCGCCCCACTCGAACTCGACGAAGGGCGGGCGCTTGCTGTCGGTGTCGCCGCGGCTGGCGTCGGCGACCGAAGGGATCGTCAGCGCCTGCAGGATCAAGAGGCGGGTCGTGATGGTCTTCTTGTTCTTCGGCAGCATCGCCCGGGCGGCCGAGCTGGCCTTGACCAGCGCGAGGGCGGCCACGGTGCCGGCAGGCCCGCTCATCGCGGCGCCGACCGGCACGGCGAAGGGGTTGGGCACGCTGCCCGCCATCGCCTTGGCGAGCGGGTTGTCCGACTCGGTCTCGTCGAGCAGCAGGGAGAACGAGAGCTCGTCGAGCACGCCCTTGCTGTAGTGCAGCACCGGCCAGGTCTGCGCCTGGAGCTCTTTCTGCTCCCAGGTGACCTTGCGCGTGTACTTGAGCGAGGACGGGTTGAACTGGAACTCGAAGGCGGTGCCCGACTCGGGCTTGAGCTTGCCCTTGGTGACGGGCTTGCCGTTCATCGCTGCGGTGATGGCGCTGAGCATGGGGGCCTCCGGTTCAGAGCCGCATCAGCAGCTGCGCGCGGGTCGTGACGATGTTGAGCGACTCGTAGACCAGCGTCAGGGACTCCATCTGCCACTCGTTCTTGCTGGTGTCGAGGCCGCCGCGGTTCCACGAGACGGGCCAAGCACGGGCGAAGCGGAAGATACGGGAGGGGACCCCCTCGCGACCCAGCTGGTAGACGAAGACCTCTTTGCGGTAGGAGCCGCCGACCTCTACCGACGACATCCAGTCGTAGAGGACCGTCCACACCGGGCTGCCCCACTCGAGCTTGACCTGGCCGTTCTTCTTGGGGCCCTTGAAGGGCATGTACAGCGGGGTGTCGTTGCGGCCGCCCTCGTTGTACTCGTAGACCGGGACCTCGATGGCGACGTCGCTGACCGACTTGAAGTCGCCAAAGAAGAAGTTGTCGACGGTCACCAAGAAGTGGAAGGGGACCTCGGGGTCCACGGCCGCCGCCGGCGCGATCTTGCTGGCGTTGCGGATCGACGGGCTCGGGAAGAGGTTCGACAGGCTCATGGGGGTCCCCAAGGTGCGCCGGCGGATGCGGCGGCGCTCAAGCCGAGAGCGAGACGCTCGGCTCCTGGTTCTGGTGGAGGGTGACCTTCATCCGCACCTGGTGGCACCAGGGCCGGAGCTGGGCGGCGACGTCGATGAGGAAGCCCGGCGTGTCGGCGTCGCGGATGACCGCGCCGCTGATGTCGGGGCCGCCCTCGCCATCGGGGCCGGTGAGCACGCCCGAGATCTGGTAGGGCTCGAGCGCCAGTGTCAGCGCGCTGGTCAGCGCGTAGAGCTCCATGCCCTGCACGGGCCGGAAGACGAAGGGCTCGGTCGCGCGGCGGATGACGTAGTGGATGGCCTTGGCGGTGCGCAGCGCCGGCAGGGTCCAGGCGCCCGCCGGGCGGCGGAGGCTCAGGTCACCCTCGACGGTCGCCGTGTCGTGCTTGGGGTGCAGGCGCACCGTGGTCAGCGGCAGCCCCGGCGGCGGCGCGGGGCGGCGGGGCGGCGGGGCGAGGCGGTCGCGCCGGTCGGCGTGGACGGCCCGGCCGGCGCCGAGGTTGACCGGGAAGCCGACCGTGGTGCTGGCGAGGTCGTCGATGTGCAGCAGGCTCGCGCCCGCCACCACCGCCGCGGCCGACCGCCAGCCGTGCGCGGCCAAGCGGCTCGGCTCGCCTTCCCACCGGCACATGAGCGCGTCGGCGGAGCCGCAGCGGTCAAAGAAGGAGGTGAGCTCTTCGGACGGCACGTCGGGCGCGTCAAAGAGGGCGATCTGGTGCCGCTCGGACCACGCCTGCGCCTGGCGCTTGACCAGATCGAGCAGGCGCTGGAGCCGGTCGTTGGGGTCGGCCGCCGGGCGGGGGCGGACGGCGACCGGACCCCCGGCGTCGGGGTAGATGAGCAGCGCTCCCTGCATCTCGTCGAGATCGCCGCTGAGCAGCTCAATCAGCAGCGGGTCGTCGAGGTCGTAGGGGCTGCGACCGGTGATCTGGCCGAGCAGCACGTCGACGAAGCTGGCGCCTGCGTCGAGCAGCAGCTGCACCGAGTCCCGGATGAGGGAGGGCTCGACGCCGTCGAGGCCGGGCAGCAAGCTGAGGTTCTGGCCGGCGGTGAAGCGGAGGTGCTCGATCGAGACCTCGACGCGATCCCCGCCGGGGGAGGTGGTGACGCCGCTGGCGCGCCGGATGACTTGGCCGGGCCGCGCATCGCCGGGCGAGGGGGCGTGGGCGGAGAGGCAGCCCACCACACAGGCCGGGATGTACCGGTTCGTGACCGGAGGCGGCCGGAGCACCCCGATCTCGACCGCGACGTTGCGGCGGGAGACGAGCGCGTTGTCGGTGAGGGGAGTGGCCATGCCTGGTCTCGGTTGGGGCCGCCGCCGGCTGGGGCGCCGCCCGGGACCCGGGCGACGCCTCAGTTGCGGGAGTCGAGGACGCGTTGGTTGATCTCGCTGACCTGGCCTACCCAGGCGACCCGCTCTCGGTGTGACAGCGCGAGGATCTCCGACAGGCTCCAGTGGAGGTGGTAGGCGATGAACGCCGCCTCGTTCCGGATCCGGTCGATGGGGTAGGCCACTGTCACCCCCCCGGGGAGTCAGGGTCCTCCGCAGGCAGGGCATTTGCGCCGTAGGTGAGGCGATAGACCGCATACTCCAACGCGCGGACGTCTCGAGCGTGCAGCTTCTGGATGTCCCCGATGCTGATGGCCTTCTGGTCGCCCAGGCGGACCACACATCGAGACAGGAGCAGCGTCTTGTAGACGAGGTCGTTGGGGTTGCGGTTGTACTCGGGCGACATGCCGATGAAGAACTCGTCCCCACCAGTGACCGCCCGGACCTCCGCCTGGGTGATCGGGGTCCCGTCGGACTTGCTGAACCCGACGGGAAGCTCGACCACCTCGCGGAGCACAGGGATGCTGCGCTCTGCCACGGGACTACTCGTTCGTCACCTTCTCGACGGTGAGCGTGATGGTCTCGATGCCGGGGTTGGAGCCGGTGGCGTCCATCTCGGGGAGAACCCACTCGCTCGGCCACGCTTCGCGGCAGATCATGGTCCGGGCGACGCTGCCGTCGGGGCGCATCATCTCGATCTTGACGTCGCGGCGGGTCAGGATGCCCTGCTCGATCTCGAGGCGCCAGCTGTAGAAGGCGTCGTTGCCGTTGTAGACGCGCTTGAGCTGGAGGTCATCGTAGGTGGTCCGGCCCACGCCCTTGCGCGCGTAGGGATCGGTGCCGTGCATGAACTCCATCTTCTCGCTGGTGCTCTTGACACCGGAGACCTGGGTGAAGGCCTGGTTGATGTCGCCGGCCACATCGGGGATGCTGACACGGAAGTTGAATGCACCAACATAGGTATCGGTGCTGAACTCATTGGCGAGGGGCATGTTGCTCTCCGCTTATCCTGGGGTGGTGGTTCAACGCCGGGTCAGCCGGCGAAGTTGTTGTTGGAGGAGTCGACCTCGTCTTCGTAGACTTCCTCCACGCAGAGCGTGATCTTCTCCATCGCGGGGGAGGTGCTCGAGGCGTCCAGCTCCGGCATCTCCCACCGGATGGGCCAAGCGCCTCGAAGGATGAGCTTGCGGACCGGGTTCAAGGCCCGGTCGAGCATCTCCACCGTGATGTCGCGTCGGAAGTCACCCCGCTGCGGATCCCAGCCGGTCTCAATGGCCCGGCGCCAGCGGTAGAGCGCGTCGATGCCTTCGTAGACGCGCTCCATGGTGACATCGCCAAAAGTCGAGCGACCCGGGGCCTTCCGAACGAAGGCATCAGAGCCGTGCATGAACTCCATCG